>NZ_JBQQCD010000031.1:0-50222 GCF_052245555.1 Streptomyces sp. KR80 | reverse complement strand
CCGGCGGGCACCCCGAGGCGAGGCGGGAGGAGGCCGATGGTCTGGCGCGCCGGGACTCGGGCCGTGCCGGGACGTTCGATGGCGATGGCTCGCCGACGGGGCTCGCATCGTCGGAGCGCGATGGCGACGATGCCGGTCTGCAGGCGTCGGACCGTGCCGGGGGCTCCGGAGGCAAGGCGTCGGCCACCGGGCCCGGCGAGCCGGAGTTCGTCGAGCCGGAGTTCGTCGAGCAGAAGGAAGATGACTGGTGGCGGCGCGTCGAGCCCGCGTGGCGCCGTGAGCGGGCGTACGCCGCGGACCGCCGGGCATCCGACGCGGATCTGCGGCTCGACGTCGGCATCGAGGTCGAGGCCGAGATCGACTGTGAGCCCGTCAACGCCCGGCGCCGCGTCGTGGACGGCGTGACGCCCGAGCTGTGGGGCCGGGACAGCTCCGGCGCGAAACCCCGCACGGGCTCGACCGCGGTGGGCACGGCCGACGCCGTCGTGGCCCCGAAGCCCGCCGCCGGCGTCGCCGCGGGCCCCGGGATCGCCGGGGCGCTGGCCGGGATGCCGGCCACGCCCGAACTGCTCGCGCAGGTCGCCGCGCTGCCGCCCGCCACCGACACCCCGCAGGTGGACGAGGAGCGAGCGGTGCGGTCCGAGAAGGACTACGGGCTGCGGCAGTTGCTGCGCGGCTTCGGCGCGCCACTGCTGCTCAGCCTGGCGCTGGTCGCCGTCGACGCCGTCGCCGGTCTCCTGCTCCCCCTCCTCATCCGGAACGGCATCGACGACGGCGTCCAACGGCTCGCCCTCGGCGCGGTGTGGACCGCCTCCGCGCTCGCGCTCTTCGTGGTACTGGCCCAATGGGCCGCCCAGATCGGTGAGACCCGGATGACCGGCCTGACGGGCGAGCGCGTCCTCTACAGCCTTCGCGTCAAGATCTTCGCCCAGCTGCAGCGGCTCGGGCTCGACTTCTACGAGCGCGAGCTGTCCGGCCGCATCATGACCCGGATGACGACCGACGTGGACGCGCTGTCCACGTTCCTCCAGACCGGCCTGGTCACCGCGGTCGTCTCGCTGCTCACCTTCTTCGGCATCCTGGTCGTGCTGGTCCTCATCGACGCGGGTCTCGCCCTCGTCGTCTTCGCCACGCTGCCCGTCCTCGTGGTCGGGACCGTCGTCTTCCGGCGCAAGAGCGTCGTGGCGTACGAGCTGGCGCGGGAGCGCGTCAGCGCGGTCAACGCCGACCTCCAGGAGAGCGTCGCCGGGCTGCGCATCGTGCAGGCGTTCCGCCGCGAGCGCAGCGGCGCCGAGCGGTTCGCCGCCCGCAGCGACGCCTACCGGCAGGCGCGGGTGCGCGGACAGTGGCTGATCTCCGTCTACTTCCCCTTCGTCCAGCTGCTGTCGTCGGTCGCCGCGGCGCTGGTGCTGATCGTCGGGGCGGGCCGGGTGAGTGCGGGGACGCTGACGGCGGGCGCGCTGGTGGCGTACCTGCTCTACATCGACCTGTTCTTCGCGCCCGTTCAGCAGCTCTCACAAGTCTTCGACGGCTACCAGCAGGCGACCGTGTCGCTCGGCCGCATCCAGGAGCTGCTGCGGGAACCCGCCACGACCGCGGTCCCGGAGCAGCCCCGGCCCGTACGGTCGTTGCGCGGCGAGATCGCCTTCGAGGGCGTGCACTTCCGGTACGGCACCGCGGACCCGCCGGCGGGCGACGAGGCGCTGGCGGGCATCGATCTGCGCATCCCGGCGGGCCAGACGGTCGCCTTCGTCGGCGAGACCGGCGCGGGCAAGTCGACGCTGGTCAAGCTGGTCGCGCGGTTCTACGACCCGACGGCCGGCACGGTCCGGGTGGACGGCACCGATCTGCGCGAGCTCGACCTCACCGGCTACCGGCACCGGCTCGGTGTCGTGCCCCAGGAGTCGTACCTCTTCCCGGGCAGCGTGCGCGACGCCATCGCGTACGGCCGCCCGGAGGCGACCGACGCCGAGGTGGAGGCCGCCGCCCGAGCGGTCGGCGCGCACGAGATGATCGCCTCGCTCGACGGCGGTTACCTCCACGAGGTCTCCGAGCGGGGCCGCAACCTCTCCGCGGGCCAGCGGCAGTTGATCGCGCTCGCCCGCGCGGAGCTCGTCGACCCGCGCATCCTGCTGCTCGACGAGGCCACGGCCGCCCTCGACCTGGTGACCGAGGCATTGGTCAACCGGGCCACGGACCGGCTCGCGGGGCGGCGTACGACGCTGGTCGTCGCCCATCGCCTGACCACGGCGGCGCGTGCGGACCGGGTGGTGGTCATGGACCACGGCCGCGTCGTCGAGGACGGCACGCACGCCGAACTCCTCGCGGCGGACGGCCACTACGCGCGCCTCTGGCGGACCTTCGTCGGCGAGCCGGAGGCCGCCCCGGCGTGAAGTGATGGCCTGCGACCGTACCGGAAACTGCAGGGGCCGCCGGTGGGACGGCAGGCTGCCCTCATCGTCTTGCACGCGGGTGCACAGTCGCCGGTCGGGCCCGCCGGCCGGCCCATTGCCCCACCCCGCCCCGGGCAATGGGCCGTGTCCGTGCGGCGGCACGGACACGGCCCGCACCGCGTCCTCCTCCGAACCGTCCGGCCGGCTCAACGTGAGCTGACCGGATGGTTCGTTTCATACGCCGGTGTCGGATGTCTTGACGGGACACTGTCATCGCTGCTCTCATCCATTGAAAAGTTCGGAAACTTTCCTAACAGTTAGGAGAGTCACGTGCGAACCCCCATGTCCGGACGCTCGCGCACCGCGCGGGTGTTCACCGGTCTCGCCATGACCCTGACGCTCGGCCTCGGCGCGGCACTTCTGGCCACGACTTCCGGGAGTGCCGCCGCCGCCCCGGCCGCCGACACCCCCGTCGGCATCAACGGCAAGGTCTCGGTCTGCGGGACCAAGCTCTGCAACAAGGACGGCAAGCCGATCCAGCTCCGCGGCATGAGCACCCACGGCACCCAGTGGTACAGCCAGTGCGTCACGGACGGCTCACTCGACGCCCTGGCCACGGACTGGAACGCCGACATCCTGCGTGTCTCGACGTACGTCCAGGAGGGCGGCTACGAGAGCAACCCCAAGAGGTTCACCGACCTCGCCAGCCAGATCGTCGACCAGGCGACGGCCCGCGGCATGTATGTGATCGTCGACTGGCACATGCTCGACCCGGGAGACCCGAACTACAACCTCGACCGCGCAAAGACCTTCTTCACCGAGATGACGAAGCGTCACGGCAGCAAGACCAACGTCCTCTGGGAGATCGCCAATGAGCCGAGCGGCGTGAGCTGGGCGAAGGTCACGAGCTACGCCGAGAAGATCATCCCGGTGATCCGCGGCAACGACCCGGACGGAGTCGTCCTCGTCGGCACCCGAGCCTGGTCCTCGCTCGGCGTCTCCGAGGGCAGTGACGAGAAGGAGGTCGTGAACAGTCCGGTCAACGCCTCCAACATCATGTACACCTTCCACTTCTACGCCGCCTCGCACAAGGACGAGTACCTCCAGACGCTGTCCCGCGCGGCGGACCGCATCCCCATGTTCGTCACCGAGTTCGGCACCCAGAACTACGCCGGCGAGGGCGCGAACGACTTCACCATGTCGAAGAAGTACCTCGACCTGATGGCCCAGAAGAAGATCGGCTGGACCAACTGGAACTTCTCCGACGACCACCGCTCCGGCGCGGTCTTCAAGCAGGGCACCTGCAAAGGCAGCACCTGGGCCGGGACGTCCGTCCTCAAGCAGGCGGGCGTCTGGGTCCGCGACCATATCCGCACCCCCGACAACTTCCCCACCGGCTGACCCTCCCCTGGGGGTACTCCCCCAGCTAACGCCGGGGGTGCCCCCGCCCGGGCCGTTAGGCCCAGGGGGACTACCGCTGGGAGGTGCCCCCACCCCCAGGGTGGGGGTCCCCCCGGCGAAGCCAAGGGGGCGTGCCCCCAGGATCGGCCGGCCCGGGGACCCCGGGAACCATCCGCACCACCATGCGCGTGTAGCTTGGCGATCGGCCTTGTGTCCGAACGTCGGACACCTGACCCCGTGGGGGAGGCACTCGTGCGCGGTGGTGCGGTAAGCCGTCGAATAGCGCTGGGGGCGGCGGCCGTCGTGGCCTTCGGGATGGTCGGACTGGCCGGGGCCGGTGCCGCCCGGGCAGCTGAGGCCGCCCGGTGCCCCGGGTGGAAGGTGAAGACGCTGACCTTCGCCTCCGGTTACGTCCGTATCTACAAGAGCAACAACTTCGTGTGCGCGGTCACGGTGGCCAAGAATCCGGGACCGAAGCGGAAGATGAGCGTCAGCGTTCAGGCGCGCGGCGGCCACCCGTACACGGACAGCGGCTGGTACACGCGCCACGCGGGCCCGGTCCGGGTGTCGGCGGGCGGGCGCTGTGTCCTCGTCCGCGGCTCCATCGGCAGTCATCGGGTGAGCTCCGGCTGGATCCTCTGCTGAGCCGAAACCGTGTCGAACGCATTCGCGTATCAGGTCTGGCGGCCGCGGGAGTTGCACCGGTAGGTTCGCGGCGACCTTTGCATACCCATGTGCAAAACCCAGGGGAGGGCGAATGCGCAAGTCGCTCAGATGGCTGCTGGCGCTCGTGGTGCTCATAGGCACCGTCGGGGCCGGCAGTGCGGCCGGAGCGGTTACCGCCGCGGAGCCGAACGAGGACATAAAGGACCGGATTCTCGCGATACCCGGTATGAGTCTCATCGAGGAGAAGCCGGTCGTCGGATACCGGTACTTCGTCCTCAATTACACCCAGCCGATCGACCACCGACGCCCGTCCAAGGGCACCTTCAAGCAGCGGCTCACCGTGCTGCACAAGGCCACCGACCGTCCGACGGTCTTCCATACCTCCGGCTACAACGTCTCCACGAACCCCGGCCGCAGCGAGCCGACCCGGATCGTCGACGGCAACCAGGTCTCTATGGAGTACCGCTTCTTCACACCGTCCCGTCCCGACCCGGCCGACTGGTCCAAACTGGACATCTGGCAGGCCGCCAGCGACCAGCACCGCATCTTCAAGGCGCTGAAAGAGATCTACGGCAAGAACTGGCTGGCCACCGGTGGCAGCAAGGGCGGCATGACGGCCACCTACTTCCGCCGCTTCTACCCGAACGACATGGACGGCACCGTCGCGTACGTCGCTCCGAACGACGTGAACAACCGCGAGGACTCCGCCTACGACACATTCTTCGAAAAGGTCTCCACCAAGGCGTGCCGCGACGCCCTCAACGCGGTCCAGCGCGAGGCGCTCGTCCGCCGCAAGGAGATGGTCGATCTCTACGGCAAGTGGGCCACGGAGAACAGCGCCACCTTCAACACCGTGGGCAGCCTGGACAAGGCGTATGAGAGCGTCGTGCTCGACTTCGTCTGGGCCTTCTGGCAGTACAGCTCCGAGAAGGACTGCGCCACCGTGCCCAAGCCGACCGCCTCCACGAAGGAGCTGTACGACTACGTGGACGAGAAGTCCGGCTTCTCCTTCTACACCGACCAGGGCCTCGCGCCGTACACGCCGTACTACTACCAGGCGGGCACCGAGCTGGGCGCACCGACGCTGGAGTACCCGCACCTGAAGGGCCTGCTGCGCTACCCCGGGTACTTCACCCCGCGGGCCTTCGTGCCGCGCGACATCCCGATGAAGTGGAAGAACAGCGTCATGCGGGACATCGACCGCTGGGTCATGGACCGCAGTGAGCGGATGCTCTTCGTCTACGGCGAGAACGACCCGTGGGGCGCGGAACCGTTCCGGCTCGGCGAGGGCTCCGAGGACTCGTACGTCTACACCGCTCCCGGCGCCAACCACGGCGCGAACATCCTGGGCCTGAGGGCCGACGAGCAGGCCAAGGCCACTGCCGAGGTGCTCGAGTGGGCGGGCGTCGCCCCGGCCGGCGTCCTGCAGGGCAAGATCCTGCCGAAGCCGCTGGCGAAGGCCGACAGCAAGCTCGACCGCCAGCCGGTGGAGCGCGAACTCCGGCAATTCCTGCGCCCGTAAGGCGCGGCCGTTGCCTCTCGGCGCTTCGCGCCGATCTTCCTACCTGCCCGCTCCGCTCAGGGCGGGCAGGTAGGAAGGACACCGCGCCGCAGGCGCAGCCGCGGGTTCCCGCCACCGCCGGGGTCTCCCGGGAGTCAGTACGACAGCCCGTACCCGATCGGGTACAGCACCTGGTCCGGATCGTCCCCCCGGGGGACGGGCACCGGCAGCTTGCCCACCGGACGGGCCCGGCCGGCGATGACCCGCGCAGCCGCGCGCAGCTCGACGTCCGTCCAGGAGTACGTGGCGAGCGACGCCCGGGCGCCGGTGATCCGCGCGATGTCGTACGGATTGCGGATGGCCAGGTGGATCACGGGTACGCCGGTCTCGGCGAGCGACGAGACCAGCGAGCGCTGCGAGGACTTGGCGGACACGTTGTACGTCGCCACGATCACCGCGTCCTTGCCCTTCGCCGCCGCGACCGCCGCGTCGATCTTCTCCTGCGTCGGGTCGGGCCGGCTTCCCGTGCTGGTGGACAGTGCGGTGGCGGTGAACCCCAGTTCTTTGAGGGCCTTGGCGAGAACGGTGGTCGGTGGGCCGCCGGTGCCGGACGGCGCGGCCGGATCGACGCCGACGACCAGCAGGTTCCGCTGCTTCCGGCGGTTCAGCGGCAGCAGACGGCCGGTGTTCACCAGCAGGGTCGTGGTGCGCTCGGAGACCCGGTCGGCGGCGACAAGGTGCGGCCTTATGCCCACGGTCCGGTCCACGCCCTTGTGGGTGACGTACGGGTCGCGGAACAGGCCGCGGCGGGTCTTGAGTTCCAGGATGCGAAGGATCGATTCATCGATCCGCTTCTCCTCGATCTCGCCGTTCCGTACGGCCTTCAGGACCGCGTTCCAGGCGACGGACAGAACCGGCGGGTTGAGCAGCTGGTCGACACCCGCCTTGAGCGCCAGCACCGGCACCCGGTCGTCGCCGTACTTCTGCCGTACGCCCGCCATGCCGAGTGAGTCCGTCACCACCACGCCGTCGTAGCCCAGCTTCTCGCGCAGGATGCCGGTCAGGATCGGCCGGGAGAGGGTGGCCGGGTCGTCGGCCGGATCGAGGGCGGGGAAGAGCAGGTGCGCCGTCATGATGGAGTCGATGCCGGCGGCGATCGCGGCCTTGAAGGGCGGCGCGTCCAGCCGCTCCCACTGCTCCCGGCTGTGGGTGATGAGCGGCAGGCCGTAGTGGCTGTCGACGGCGGTGTCGCCGTGCCCGGGGAAGTGTTTGGCCGTGGCCGCGACGCCGGAGCTCTGGTAGCCCTCCACCTGGGCGGCGACCAACCGGGCGACGGCCTCGGGGGCGGCGCCGAAGGACCGCACGCCGATGACCGGGTTGGCCGGGTTCACATTGACGTCCGCGACCGGCGCGTAGTTCTGACGGATGCCCAGGGCGGCCAGCTCCGCCCCGGCGACCCGCGCGGCGATCCGGGTGTCCTCGCGCGAGGCGTGCGCACCCAGGGCCATGGCTCCCGGCATCAGGGTGGCGGGCGCGCCGACACGGGCCACTATGCCGTGCTCCTGGTCCGTGGAGATGAGCAGCGGTACGGGGGTGGGCTGGGCGAGTCCGGCCTTCTGGATGCCGTTGGAGAGGTCCGCGATCTGGTGCGGATCCCGGGTGTTGTGCGCCCAGGTGAAGTAGATGATGCCGCCGACGTGGTACCGGGCGATGAGCTCGGCGGCGTTCTTGACGCCGATCTCCTTCTGGTTCGAGGCGACGTCGGCCGGGTCGGGGTCGGTGGCGGAGTGCCCGAAGACCCGCATGACGAAGAGCTGGCCGACCTTCTCCTCCAGGCTCATCCGGGAGATGAGCCGGCGGAGGCGCTGTCGGTCGGCTTGGGACGGCGTGCTCAGGGCGTGGGCGGCGGAGCCGGTCGCGGCGAGGGATACGGCCGCGGTGGCGGCCGTGGCGCCGGCGAGGACGGCGCGTCGGGAGGGCCGGGACGTCACCGACGTTCCGGCGTCGGGTCTCGCGTCGGGTCTCGGGGAGGACGTTTCTTCGGGGAGCACGTGCACTCCTTCCGGGAGGAGGTGCGTGGCGGTCGAAGGGGCGGCCCGTAGGGCCTCGGTTGAGGGCGGTGGTGGGAGACGGGTGGGAGACGGGCGGGCGCGTGAAGGAAATTTCCAAGGAATCGTCAGGAAACACGCATAGCTGGAAAGTTATCGCCAGTCAATGGGGAGCGCCGCGATCGCCACTCTGGGGCGACGACCGTCACCGGCGACTGCGGACAGGGGGCGCGAGCAGGCCGCCCGGCATGGCTGCCTGCGACCGCTGCGATGCCGCTGAGCGGGCCCCACGCACGGCTGCGCTCACCGAGGTCCGCCGGCCGTCCGGCGCCGGCTGGGCAGGCGCATCGTCAGCAGCTTGGCGCGCGGGGCGATCCGGCGGGCCATGGCGAAGACCGAGTCGGTGCGCGAGCGGTCGGTATCCAGCACCGTGAAGAGGTTCACCCCGAGATAGAAGGTGATCGCGGCATTGGCCAGATCGCGGGGCGGGGTGAGCCGGGCGAGCGCGGTACCGCCGATCACGCGCTCCAGGGTCGCCTCGATGAACTCCAGCCAGGGCTCGGCGCGCTGCGACAGCGGCTCGCGCAGCTCCGGCTTGGCTACGGCCGCGGCGACCAGCTCGGAGAAGAGGGTGATGTGGCCCCCGTCGAGGTCGTCGCGGTAGATGCGGGTGGCCGCCTCGGCCAGCTCCTCCAGGGTCCGGACGTCGGCGACGGTGGCGCTGTGCCGGGCCATCCGTTCGGCCGACGAGCGGTCCAGTGCGGCGAGCAGCAGCTGGTCCACGCCGCCGAAGTGGTAGAAGACCAGCGCCGAGTTGACCCCGGCCTCCTTGGCGACCGTACGGGCGCTCGTACCGCTGTAGCCCTGGGTCTTCAGGACGGCCGTCGCCGCGTCGATCAGCCGGTCCTTGGTGTCCACCGTCATTGACCATCCTCCCGTTGTGTCTTCATCATACGGTTTAATCGAGTGATTAAACCGGTCGATGAAAACGCTGGAACGACACTTCGGCGTGGGTCCCGCGCGGTACGAGGCGGCCCTCGCCGCGCCACCCCGCTTCGCCGCGCCGGAACCCGTCTTCCTCAAGATCCCCTTCCCTCACCCGCAGAAGGCCGAAGGCTCGGGACTCGACGTCGGCGACGACCGGGTCATCACCTTCAACCCGCGCAAGTCCCTCGGTATCGGCGCGCGCCCCACACCGCGCTCCATGCGCCTGGTCGTCGCCGAACGGGCCCCCGGGCGCGTCCTCTTCCGCGTCGAGCGCGACACCACCCTGGCCCGCTGGCTCGACCTCGGATCCGCGGAGGTGACCTGGCGGCCCACGGCCGGGCGCCGTACGGAGGTCACCTGGACTCTCCACTACCGGCGCACGTACGACCCGGGCTGGTACTTCGGCCCCCTGCAGAGTTACGGCATGGAGCAGGCCGCGGCGTATCTGTCCGACACGTTCGACGCATCGGCTTCCGAGCTCGCTTCCGTCTCCGGCTCATCGTCCGCGGTGGCCGCCCGATGAGTGCGACGAGCGGCGCAGACCCCGTGCTCATCCGTGCCGTATGCCTCTTCGGGCCGCTGCTCGCGACCGCTGCCGCCGTCGCTTTGCGGCCGCCGCCCGGACGCCCGGCCATCGGCGCCGCGATTCTCGCCACCGCCTGGAACGCGGTCTGGCTGCCCGCCGTCAACCTCCTCGCACTACGCACCGGGTGGTGGACCTTCCACGCCGACGGCGGCACCGTGGCCGGTCTCCCCGTCGACCTGTTGATCGGCTGGGCCCTGCTCTGGGGTGCACTGCCCGTTCTCGCGGGCGCCGAGCGGATGCCGCTGCCGCTCCTCGTCGCCGGACTCGCCTGGTTCGACCTCCTCGTGATGCCGCTCGCCGACCCGGTCGTACGGCTCGGCGGCAACTGGCTCGCGGGTGAGGCGGTCGCGATGGCCGCCGCGCTCGTGCCCGGACTGCTGCTGGCCCGCTGGACCGTACGCGGCACGCATCTGCCCCTGCGTGCCGCCCTCCAGATGCTGCTCAGCGGCGTGCTGATGTTCGCGCTGCCCCTGGGCCTGATCCGCCCGGAGATCCCGGGCGGAACAGCCGGTCTTGCGGTCACGGTCCAGCTCCTCGCCGTCCCTCTGCTGCTCGGCGTCGTCGCCGTCCGCGAGTTCGTCCAGCGCGGCGGCGGCACGCCCGTGCCGTACGACCCGCCGAGCCGACTCGTCACCAGCGGCCCGTACGCGTACGTCCGCAACCCCATGCAGCTGTCGATCGTGCTCAGCCACAGGCTGCTGGGCCTGATCGCGCTGGACTGGCGGCTGCTCGCCGCTGCCGTGGTGTCCTTCGCCTACGGCGCGGGGCTCGCCGACTGGCACGAGTCCGCCGGGCTGCGTGCGGCGTACGGCGAGCACTGGGCCGCCAACAGGGCCGGGGTGCGCGCCTGGCTGCCGCGCTGGAAGCCGTGGAGCGGCAGCGCACCGGCGCGGCTGTACGTGTCGCAGACCTGCGGCCCGTGCAGCCGGTTCGGCCGCTGGGTGGCTCATCGTCGGCCGGTCGCGATGGAACTCGCACCGGCCGAGCACCATCCCCGCCCGCTGCGCCGGATGAAGTACGAGACGGACGACGGCGCCGTACGGGCGGAGGGCGTCGCCGCGCTGGGTCGGATGCTGGGTCATCTGCATCTGGGGTGGGCGGTGGTGGGCTGGCTGCTCGCGGTGCCGGGCGTGCGCTGGTTCGCCCAACTGTGCGCCGATGCCTTCGGCGCGGGCCCGCGCGACATCCCCCATCAGGGGCAGGCCAATCCCCGTGCCCTGCAAGGGGTGAGTGGCTGGGAGTCCCGGCGTGGAACGCCGAGATGGACGCGGTCCTGCGAAAGTCCCGCTGCGGGCCGGGAGGTCCGCGTGCAGATCGAGTTCCCCCCGGCGCAAGCGGCGTCTCCGCTGAATTGCCCCCGCCCGAGCCTGGACGTGTCAGTCGGGCAGCGCTACGTTGCGAATTAGTCTAGACCAATACTCGGTCCACGGGTGAGCTCGAGTCCCCACCGCCCGGATCCTTACGCCGACCACGGCTGCTGTGCCCGCCGCGGTGCAGCTGTCGCTTCGGAATCGATCGGCGGCCCTCCCCCTTGGCTCCGCCGGGGTGTCCCCTGTCGGCGAGCGGCTGGGGGGGCGTGTCCGGGGACTTCGGCCACACCCCATGATGCCGAGCGCGGCCATGGCTTTCCGCTTCGCAAAGGAGTGATCACGTGTTCAAGAACCGCATCACCGTGTTCCTCGCCGTTGCCGCGATGGCGGGCGGGTTGGTGGTCGTCGGGTCCACCGACCCTGCCGAGGCCGCCCTGCCGCCCGGGGTGTTCTTCGAGGACACCGGCAACGTCCAGAACTGGAACAATTACCCGCAGAAGCCGCAGAAGAAGGGAGTCCTGCGCAACGTCGGCAACCCCGTGTACAAGGGGAACAGTGCGATCGAGGCGCAGCAGACCTATATCAACGAAGGCGGTGGCTACCACTCCGAGACCGTCCAGCACGGTTCCCAGGTCGTGGGCCAGGACCGCTACTACGGCCAGGCGATCTACATTGCGCCGAACTGGCAGTTCCACGACCAGAACGTGACCTTCCAGCAGTGGTCGCCGGAGAACCCCTCCGGACCCTGGGAGTTGATGTTCATCCAGAACGACGAGCTGAGGTACGGAGGGTCCGGCGGCTTCAGGGGAACCATCAGCAAGATCACGAACTTGCGCGGAACGTGGATCCGGATTGTCACCCGGCTCAAGTTCCATGAGACCGACGGCGCGATCGAGATCTGGGTCAACGGCGCGAAGAAGGTGAGCAGGACCGGTATCCCGGTTCTGCCGAAGACGTCCAAGTCGATCCGGTGGTCGTCGGGGATCTACTGCACCGGTTGGCGTGACGGCCTTCCCAGCGGACAGCGGGTGCTGTCCGTCTTCCACGACCACGCGCGGATCGCGTCCTCGTACAACCTGGCGGAGCCGGCGAACTGGTGACCCGGACCGGGCGGCGTCCCGTCCGCGCCTTCGGGCGCGGATGGGCTGCGTCGCTTCTTACTGATCGGCGGGCGCTGGGAGCAGACCGTCGGCGATCAACCCGGCGAGGACTGCCTCGCCCAAGGCGTGGACGGCGGACTGTGGCCGGACCATGACCGTGAACTCCTTGATTCGGCCGTCGTCGTCGAAGTGCAGCAGGTCGATGCCGTGGATCTGCTTGCCGTTGGCGGTGGCCCGGAAGAGCAGGACCGCCGAGGGGGAGGTGGTGCCGTCCGTGCTCGTCTCAGCGGTACCGGTGTAGTGGCCGATGTAGCGGAAGTCCTCGAAGGTGCGCAGCAGGACTGCGAAGAGGCCCAGCACCATCGGCTTGCCTTCGAAGGGCGTGAACTTGACGGGGCTGTAGAAGCGGATGTCGTCGGTGAACAGGTCGTCCAGGGCGGCGAGGTCGCGGTTGTCGACGGCGGCGCGGAAGCGGTCGGCTGTGGTCACGACTCCTCCTCATACTCATGAATGTGACTAGTCAGAATCATGAGTATCATGCGGGTGAGCCCATGGGTAGAGGAGGAGGCGATCCGATGGCGTTGCGGCACGCCGTGCTGGCCGCGCTGCTCGACGAAGAGCTCAGCGGGTACCAGTTGGCCAAGGCGTTCGACCTCGGGGTGGCGAACTTCTGGCACGCCCAGCCGCAGCAGCTGTACGCGGAGTTGACCCGGCTGGAGAAGGACGGGCTGATCACGGGCCGGGAGGTGGTCCAGGACACCCGGCCCAACAAGCGCCTGTTCAAGGTCACCGATGCAGGCCTGGCCGAACTGGACGACTTCACCGCCACCGCAGCCAAGCCCTCCTTCATCCGCGATGACCTGCTCGTCAAAGTCCAGGCCGCCGACCACGTCGACCCCGAGACACTGGTCGCGCAGCTCACCGAGCGGGCTGCCTTCGCCCAGGCCAAGATCGACTTGTTCGGCAAGCTGCTGCGCACCATGCGGGGAGAGCGCACCGAAGAGGACTTCCTGCGGCACGGCGAGCGCATCGGCCCCTACTTGACCTGCCTACGCGGCCTCGCTTTCGAGCAGGGCAACCACGACTGGTGCGAACGCACGATCGCCATCCTGCGCAAGAGGCAAACTGCCCGTGCCCGGCGCTGACCCGCGCTACCTGCGCTATGTGGGCCCTGGGCGACAGCCAGACCGAGGGCGCCCAGCCGGGGACTCTGTTCAGTCGGGCAGGTTCGCCGCAAAGATCCAGTCGAAGCCGTCGTAGCCGGTTCCATCGAGGTGTTCCGCCCGGGTCAGGCCGGCACGGATCGCCACGCGATGGGAGGCGACGTTTGCCGGCCTGACCCGGGCGATCAACGGGAGATCGGGAACGTGCCGGGATGCCCAGGTGGCGACTGCGGTCGCCGCCTCGCTGGCCAGGCCCTGACCCCACGCCTCGCTGTCGAAGCGGTAGAAGAGGTTGAGGACCTTCATGTCGCTCAGTGCCATGGGCTTGACCCCGCAGAACCCCAGTTGCAGGGGAGAGCCGTGGCGTCGGACGACCCAGTACCCGTATCCGCAGCGCTGCCACTGGTCGTTCCAGCGTTGATAGAGCTCCTCGGCCTCTTCGTGCCGAGCGAGCGCGTCGGAGGGATTGTGCAGGCAGGTAAGGGGGTCACTGTGGATCACATGAATCGCGTCGATGTCAGTTGCGGTCGGGCGCCGCAACGACAGTCGGGCCGTCTGCAGCTCTTCGTCGGCGAGGCTCCGGTCAGTCATGCCGAGATCGTAGGGCCGTGGCACGCGGCTCCGGGGGGATAGTCGGCCCAGGTGCGGATCGCCGCGTCCGGGGGCGCCCGCCGGCCGAGTGGCGGCCGGGCGCCAGGGCCAGCCCTTTCTGCTTCGCCGTGTGGTGACGCCGCTGGTGAAGACGGTGCTCAAGGACATCTACGCGGACTTGGCGGCCATGGAGGACGAAGATCCGGCACAGTGCCGTGGACTGGACCGTCGTACGCCCGCCGCGGCTGCTGAACAAGCCGGTGACGGGCACGTACCGGACCGCCCTGAATGCGAACCTGCGGGGCGGTCGCGCCGACGTGACGCACGCGATGCTGAGCTTCATCGGAACCTGCGAGGGAGATTCCCGCGCGGGGAGGAGCTCGGTCTCCTGCGGAGCAGGGCAGGGAAAGCCGTTCTGCCGCCTGGGCGGAACGGCTTTCATCACCAACCGCCCGCCCGCTGTTCACAAGTTGAGGTGCTAGTGTGTGACCCACCACGTGCGTGAAGCGGGCGTTCAAGTACCGCTGTTACCCGACTCCGGAGCAAGCCAGTGAGCTTGCCCGGACGTTTGGGTGTGTGCGGAAGGTCTACAACCTGGCGCTCGCGGCCCGTACCGAGGCGTGGGCGCGGCAGGAGCGGGTCAACTACAACGCCACGTCGGCGATGCTGACGGCGTGGAAGAAGACCGAAGAACTGGCCTACCTCAACGACGTGTCCTCCGTGCCGCTCCAGCAGTGTCTTCGGCATCTGCAGGGTGCGTTCGTGGCGTTCTGGGAGAAGCGGGCCCGGTACCCGCGGTTCAAGAGCCGGAAGAAGTCCCGCAAGTCCGCGGAGTACACCTCCTCGGCGTTCCGGTACCGGGACGGCAAGCTGACTCTGGCGAAGATGGCAGAGCCGCTGGCGATCGTGTGGTCCCGACCCCTGCCCGAGGGGGGCAAGCCGTCGACGGTGACCGTCAGCCAGGATGCGGCCGGACGCTGGTTCGTCTCCCTCCTAGTAGAGGACCCCAGCGTCAAGCCGCTCCCGACAACAAACACGGCCGTCGGGATCGACGTGGGCCTGGAGCACCTCCTGACGCTCTCCACCGGTGAGAAGGTCGCCAACCCGAGGCACGAGCGCCGGGACCGTGCCCGTCTCGCCAAGGCTCAACGCGCGTTGGCGAAGAAGGCCAAGGGCGACGGAGCCAATCGGGCCAAGGCCCGGCGCAAGGTCGCCAAGATCTACGCCCGGATCACCGACCGCCGCCGGGATCACCTGCACAAGCTGACCACTCGACTCGTGCGTGAAAACCAAACGCTCGTGATCGAGGACCTGACCGTGCGCAACATGGTCAAAAACGGCAAGCTCGCCCGCGCCATCAGCGATGCGGCGTGGACCGAGTTCCGGAACATGCTGGAGTACAAGGCAGCCTGGTATGGGCGGAACGTGGTCGCGGTGGACCGGTGGTTCCCCTCGTCCAAGCTGTGCTCCACCTGCGGCACCCTGCAAGAGAAGATGCCGCTCAACGTCCGTACGTGGACGTGCGACTGTGGCACGACCCACGACCGGGACGTGAACGCAGCGAAGAATCTGCTGGCCGCCGGACGAGCGGTGACAGTCTGTGGAGCTGGTGTAAGACCTCAACGGAGACCTCCGGGCAGGCAGTCGGCTACGAAGCAGAAAGCCTCACGGCGCGAGCCGTGAGAATCCCCCTCGTTTACGAGGGGGCGACGTCAACGACGATCCGACGACCGTGAAGCAGGCGGTGGGAGTCGCGTACTAGACCTGTCCGCCGGCAGGCGGCCGGCTCAGGTCGATGCGAGCCGCGGATAGTGGGCGCGCAGGACGCGGACCGCCTCGCGGATCGCCGGGCGGCGGGCCGCGCCCGGCCGCCACAGCGCGTAGAGCCGTCGGACCGGCGTCGGGTCGAGAGGCAGGGCCACGGCGCCTTCCGGCAGCGGGCCGCGGCCGAGCCGCGGCACCAGCGCGATGCCAAGGCCGGCGGCCACCAGCGCCAACTGGGTCTGGTACTCGGCGACCTGATGGGCGAGATCCGGCTCGTGCCCCGCGGCGCGCAGCGTTCTCACCAGCCAGTCGTGGCAGACCGAACCAGGCGGCTGGCAGATCCACCGCTGTCCCGCGAGGTCCTCGCGGGAGAGCTTGCCGCGCCGCGCCAGAGGGTTCCCGGCCGGTACGACCACGTCCGACGGGTCGTCACCGATCACCGCACGCTCGACACCTTCGGGTGCGGGCATCGGTGCGATGTCCCAGTCGTGCACTACCGCGAGATCCACCACGCCACGGGTCACCATGCCCGACGAGAGATGAGGGTCGACTTCAAGGAGCCGGGAGTCCAACGCGGGGTGCTGATCGGCGAGTTCGGCCAGGACACTCGGCAGCAGCCCGCGCCCCGCCGAGGCGAACGACGCCACCAGCAGCCGTCCCGACGGCTGCCCGCGGCGCTCCTCCAGTTCCGTCTCCGCCCGCTCCACGATGGCCAGCAGCTCCTCGGCGGTCTCTGCCAACTGCACGGCCGCGTCGGTCAGGGCGATCCCACGGCCCCGCCGCTCCAGCAGGGTCGTACGGGTCTCCCGCTCAAGCTTCGCGATCTGCTGCGATATCGCCGACGGTGTGTAGCCGAGCGCGATGGCGGCGGCGCCGATCGAACCGTGCACCGACACCGCGTGCAGTGCCCGCAGTCGGGACAGATCCAGCATGGATCCCCTCCACTCTTCAGCGCTGCTGTATCCAATCATGAAGAGATCTGTGCTGGTGCTTCATGGTTGAGGCCCGCGATCCTCGGTCCATGCGACCTGCACACATCGCTCTGGCCGTTGTCGTCGCCGCGGTCTGGGGGCTGAACTTCGTCGTCATCGAGATCGGACTCGACCACTTCCCGCCCTTGCTCTTCAACGCCCTGCGCTTCCTCGTCGCCGCGCTCCCCGCCGTCTTCTTCATCCGTCGGCCGCCGGTCGCCTGGCGGTGGATCGTCGCGGTGGGGCTGGTGCTCGGCGGGGTGAAGTTCGGGCTGCTGTTCACCGGTATGCATCTGGGTATGCCTGCGGGGCTGTCGTCCCTTGTGGTCCAGGTCCAGGCGGTGTTCACGGCGATCGTCGCCGCGCTGGTGCTGGGCGAACGCCCGGGGCGCATCCGTGTCGTGGGCATGGCCGTGGCGCTCGCGGGCATCGCGGTGGCCGCTGTCGACGAGGGCGCCTCCGGCCCGGTCCTCGGTTTCGTTCTCGTCGTCGCGGCCGCGTTCTTCTGGGGCGTGTCGAACGTCCTCACCCGTCAGGCCGCCCCGCCCGACGCCCTGGCCTTCATGGTCTGGGCGAGCCTCTTCCCGGTGCTTCCGCTGCTCGCCCTCTCCCTCCTCCTCGAAGGCCCGGACGCCGATCTCGCGGCGCTTCGCTCGCTCGACTGGAGCGCTGCCGGAACCGTCGCGTACGTCGCCTGGGTCACCACCGTCTTCGGCTTCGGCGCCTGGGGGTTTCTGCTCCGTACCTACCCCGCCTCGTCCGTCGCACCGTTCTCGCTGCTGGTGCCCGTCTTCGGGATGTCCTCGGCGGCGCTGTTGCTCGGCGAGGGGATCAGCCCGCTGCGGTGGTGCGCGGCCGCGCTGCTGGTGGGCGGTGTCGCCGTCACCTCCTTCGGCGGGGGCGGAGTCGGGTCCTTCGGCCGGGGCGGGCTCAGGCGGACTGGGCGATCAGCCTCGACAGGTGGTCGCGCGCCGGCACCAGCAGCGCCGGGAGACTCGCTGCCCGCGGGTACCAGCGCTTCTCGTACTCCCAGCACAGCCAGCCGTCCCAGCCCGCGCGGCTGAGCAGTTCGACGCACTCGGTCAGGGGCAGGATGCCCTCGCCGAGCGGCAGCGGGGTGGTGTCGTCGGCCGAGGCGATGTCCTTCACCTGCACATAGCCGAGGTGTGGGGCGAGCACCGCGTAGGTGGCGGCGGGTTCCTCGCCGGCGAGCCAGGGGTGCATCACATCCCAGATCGCGCCCACATTGCGGTGGCCCACCAGACCGAGGACGCGGGCCGCGTCCACCCCGCGTCGGTGCGAGTCGTGTGTCTCCAGCAGGAGCCGTACGCCCGCGTCGGCGGCGTACGGGGCGGCCGCGCCGAGGCGGCGGGCGGCGATCGCGTCCGCCTCGTCGGCCGGTAGGTCCCCACCGCCCGGGAAGACCCGCACGTACGGGGCCCCCAGATCGCGGGCGAGGGCGATCAGCGCCTGCAGCGCGTCGAGCACGCGCTCGTCGTCGCCGGGCTCCGCGACCCGGACGTACCCCGCCACGGCGAGGATCTTCACCTCGGCGTTCTTGAACTGCTCGACCACGTCGACGCGTTCGCTCAGACCGATGCCGGGATGGACCGGCTCCTCGGGATGGGCCCGCAGCTCCACACCGTGATAGCCGTGCACGGCGGCCAGTCGCGCCACGTCCGCGACGGGCATGCCGGGCACTCCGAGGGTCGAGAAGGCGAGTTTCACAGTGGCTCCAGGGAGAGGCTCGCTGGGTGGTGGGACAAGCGGTTGCTGTGCTGCGGTTGCTGTGCAGCGGCGCGGGCGGACGCCGGGAGCGCCGGCTTACGGTCAACCCTGCCGGGCGCCGGGACTGCGCGCATCCGGGGCCCGTCGGCGCCGACCGGTGCGACGCGTCCTGGGAGGGGCTCGTCCGCGGAGAGTCGGGCCGCCCCGGTCCCGGCCCGCCCTCGGGCCGGTCGGGCGAGTGCGGTCATCGTCGCCGGTGCCCGGCCGACCGTGTCCCGCGCCTCGGCCGTGACGGTGAGCGGCCGTACGCCCCGGTGAGTCGTCGTCGGCCTGTCATCGCTCCCCCCAGAGGTGCGCGGCGCCGGGCGATCGGCCGGCGGTGGCTAGGAGGCCGTGGGTGGGGGAGCGGTCGAGGCGCGGGCCATCAGGTCGGCGCGGATCGTCGCCACCCCGCCCGGCGGCGGGGTCTCCCGCGCCATCGCCAGGCGCCCGGCCCGTGCCCCCGCCTCGTACAGCGGCAGCCGTACGGTCGTGAGCGCGGGAACGGCGTCGACGCTGAAGGGCAGGTCGTCGAAGCCCGCGACCGAGACCTCCTGCGGGATGCGCAGGCCGCGGTCGCGGAGAGCCGCGCACACCCCCAGCGCGATGGTGTCGTTGGCGGCGGCGATCGCGGTCAGGTCCGGCTGTCTGCGCAGGAGTTCGAGGGTGGCGTCGTAGCCCGAGGACCGGTCGTACGAGCCGTGCACCGTGAGCCGGTCCGCGCTGTCCCCGAGGCCGGCGGCCTCGAGCGCCGCGCGGTGGCCCTCCAGTCGGTGGCGGGTCGTGGTGCGGTCGGCCGGGCCCGCTATGTAGCCCATCCGGCGGTGGCCGAGGGCGATCAGGTGCTCGGTGAGCCGCCGGGCGCCGCCGCGGTTGTCGAAGGCGAGGGTGGCGGCCGCTCCCGGCTCCGCGCCCGTTCCCGGGCCGGAGGGCAGGGGCGGGCGCCCGCAGAGCACGATCCGCGTGCCCGACGCCGCAAGGCGGCCGAGCTTCTGGGTGACCGCCGCGGCGTACTCGGCGTCCTCCGCCGCACCGCCGGTCAGGACGACCGCGGCGGCGCGCTGCCGCTGGAGCAGGGTGAGATAGGTGAGTTCCCGCTCGGGCGAGCCGCCCGTGTTGCACACCACCGCCAGCTTCTCGGCGCCGCTCGCGCCGCCCGCCTCGCGTCCGCCGCCGATCTCGGACTGAACGGCGCCGGCGATGATGCCGAAGAAGGGGTCGGCTATGTCGTTGACCAGGATGCCGACGAGGTCGGACGTGGCGGCGGCGAGTGCGCTGGCGGGCCCGTTGAGCACGTAGTCCAGTTCGTCGACCGCGCGCAGCACTCGGGCGCGGGTGGCCTCGGAGACGGGGTAGTTGCCGTTGAGCACCCGGGAGACCGTGGCCGAGGACACTTTGGCCCGGGCCGCCACATCCGCCAGGGTCACTGCCATCGCCGCCTCCGGTCCTCGTTCGCCGGGCCCGCACGTCAGGGCCCGTGGCACCACTGCTCCGAGCCGCTCAGGTTAAACGCTTCCTCTTACCCCGGCTTATTGAATCTCACTATGGGGCACGCTAACTTACCTTGATAGAAAGCGCTTACTGGTGGACGAGGTCGGGGAGCTGCATGACACGCAGGACAGTGCGGATCGCCATGAACGGCGTGACCGGCCGCATGGGCCACCGCCAGCACCTCGTACGATCCGTCCTCGCCCTCCGTGAGCAAGGCGGCCTCGACCTCGGCGACGGCACCGTGCTCTGGCCCGAGCCGGTCCTCCTCGGTCGCCGCGCGCCCACCCTGAAGGCCCTCGCCGAGCACCACGGCCTGGAGCACTGGTCCACCGACGTCGAGGCGGTCCTCGCCGATCCCGCGACCGACATCTACTTCGACGCGCAGGTCACCTCCGCCCGCGAGGACGCCGTTAAGGCGGCGATCGCCGCCGGCAAGCACGTCTACTGCGAGAAGCCGACCGCCACCGGGCTCAGGGGCGCGCTCGAGATCGCCCGGCTGGCCCACGCCGCCGGGGTCAAACACGGCGTCGTCCAGGACAAGCTCTTTCTGCCGGGGCTGCGCAAGCTCAAGCGGCTGATCGACGGCGGCTTCTTCGGCCGGATCCTGTCGGTGCGCGGGGAGTTCGGCTACTGGGTCTTCGAGGGCGACTGGCAGGAGGCGCAGCGGCCGTCCTGGAACTACCGGGCGGAGGACGGCGGCGGCATCGCGGTGGACATGTTCCCGCACTGGGAGTACCTCCTGCACGAGCTGTTCGGCCCGGTACGGACCGTGCAGGCGCAGGTCGCGACCCACATCCCGCAGCGCTGGGACGAGCGCGGCAAGCCGTACGACGCCACCGCGGACGACGCGGCCTACGGGATCTTCCAGCTGGAGGGCGGGGTGGTGGCGCAGATCAACTCCTCGTGGGCGGTGCGGGTGCACCGCGACGAGCTCGTCGAATTCCAGGTGGACGGTACGCAGGGGTCGGCGGTGGCGGGGCTGCGCGGCTGCCGGGTGCAGCACCGCTCCGCGACCCCGAAGCCGGTCTGGAACCCGGACTTCCCGCCCGAGACCCGGTTCCGCGAGCAGTGGCTGGACGTGCCGGACAACGGCGACTTCGGCCATGCCTTCAAGGCGCAGTGGGAGCTGTTCCTGCGGCATGTGGTGCTCGATGAGCCGTGGCGCTGGGACCTGTTCGCCGGCGCCCGCGGGGTGCAGCTGGCGGAGCTCGGTCTCCAGTCGTCGGCGGAGGGCCGTCGGCTGGAGGTGCCGGAGCTGGCACCGTGACGCTGCCCCAGACTCCGTCTGCCCGCCGTCCGGGGGTGTGAAGAAAGGTGCGCTGTGATCCGACTGCCCGATGACCGTGGCGCGTTGCGCGCGTACGAACCACGGCGTGAGCCCGCGCCGTCCGCCCGCCCTCCCCTGGCCTTCGGCATGGGGGACCCCACCACCCCCGCCCTCAACGGAGGCCCTACGGGCCGCTCCATCGCGCTCAGCCCCGGCGCCGCCGGCCGGCCGCTCGCCTCCCGTTCGGTTCTCGCCGCGGCACACGTCGTCGCCGACCCCTTCGCCGACCCGACGGCCGACGGCTCCGCCGCCGTCGACTGGGATGCCACCCTCGCCTTCCGCCGCCACCTCTGGGCGCACGGGCTCGGCGTCGCGGAGGCCATGGACACCGCGCAACGCGGCATGGGCCTCGACTGGGGCACGGCCGCCGAGCTGATCCGCCGTTCTGCTGCGGAAGCCATGGCGCTCGGCGGCCGGATCGTCGCCGGGGCGGGCACGGACCAGCTGACGGAGCCCGGGGCGCCGCTCGCCGCCGTACGCGCGGCGTACGAGGAGCAGCTGCAGTTCGTCGAGGGGACGGGCGCGCAGGCCGTCCTCATGGCCTCCCGGGCGCTGGCCGCCGCCGCCCGCGGACCCGAGGACTACCGAGAGGTCTACGGGCAGCTGCTGCGCCAGGCCGCCCGGCCCGTCATCCTGCACTGGCTGGGGCCGATGTTCGATCCGCTGCTCGCCGGCTACTGGGGGAGCACCGATCTCGATGCCGCCACCGACACTTTTCTCGAGATCATCGCGGACCGGCCGGACAAGGTGGACGGCGTCAAGGTCTCGCTGCTGGACGCCGATCGCGAGGTCGGCCTCAGGCGCCGCCTCCCCGAGGGCGTGCGCTGTTACACCGGCGACGACCTTCACTACCCCGAGCTGATCGAGGGCGACGAGCAGGGCTTCAGTGATGCTCTACTCGGCGTCTTCGACCCGCTGGGGCCGACGGCCGCGGCGGCTGTCCGGCGCCTCGACACCGGTGACACCAAGGGCTTCCGTGCGCTCCTGGACCCGACGCTCGAGCTCTCCCGGCACCTCTTCGAGCCGCCGACCCGCTTCTACAAGACGGGCGTGGTGTTCCTGGCCTGGCTGTCGGGACACCAGTCCCACTTCACGATGGTCGGCGGGCTGCAGTCGGCGCGGTCCCTGCCGCACCTGGCGCGGGCGTACGAACTGGCGGACGGGCTGGGCCTGTTCCCCGATCCGACGCTCGCAGAGGCCCGTATGCGGTCGCTGCTGAGCGTCCACGGAGTGGCGCGGTGAGCGTGGTCCCGGAGGCGCCCCCGAGTCTGACGCGGCTCAGCCTCAACCAACAGACCATCAAGCAGTGGTCGCTGCCCGAGCTGGCGGACGGTTGCGCCACGGCGGGCGTGCCCGGCGTGGGACTGTGGCGCGCGCCCGTACAGGAGTACGGGCCGGAGCGCGCGGCTCGGCTCGTACGGGACGCCGGCCTGAGTGTGACGAGCCTGTGCCGCGGCGGCTTCCTCACCGCGACCGACCCGGCCGCGCGGGCGGCCGCGCTCGACGACAACCGGGCGGCCGTCGACGAGGCGGCGACGCTCGGCACGGACACGCTGGTCCTGGTCTCCGGCGGCCTCCCGGACGGCGACCGCGACTTGGCGGGAGCGCGGGAGCGGATCGCGGACGCGCTGGGGGAGTTGGCGCCGTACGCCGCCGAGCGGGGTGTGCGGCTTGCGGTCGAGCCGCTGCACCCGATGTACGCCGCCGACCGCTGCGTCGTCTCGACCCTGGCCCAGGCGCTCGACCTGGCCGAGCGCTTCCCGGCGGACCGGATGGGCGTCGTCGTCGACACCTACCACCTGTGGTGGGACGACTCGGTGGCCGAACAGATCGCCCGCGCGGGGCGGGGCGGCCGGATCGCGGCCTTCCAGGTCGCGGACTGGGTGACGCCGCTGCCGGAGGGCGTGCTGCTGGGGCGCGGGCAACTGGGGGACGGGTGTGTGGATCTCCGGTGGTTCCGGGAGCGGATCGACGAGGCGGGCTACGGCGGGCCCATCGAGGTCGAGATCTTCAACCCGGGGCTGTGGGCGCGGGACGGCGCCGAGCTGCTGGCCGAGATCGCCGAACGCTTTCGGGAGCATGTCCTCTAGGCGCCTCTGGGCGCATCAGGGCGTGTCCACCAGATGTGGCTGATGGGTGGCGGCCTGTGCGGGCGTTCGGTGGAGCGGCGATGGTGGTCGCAGGTGCGTCGGCGTCGTGCAGTGCTGCGGTGTGGTCAGTTCGGGGCCTGGCGGCGGCCGGCGATGACGGACAGGACCACGGGGAGCAGCAGTTCGAGGGCCCGAGTGACGTCGGGGAGCGGCAGGCCGGTCTGGCGGGACACCGTCTCGGCGGTGGGTGTGGCGAGCCGGTCGAGGACCCCGGCCAGCGGGCCGTCGCCGAGGGCTTCGGGGAGCGTGGTGACGGTGGATTCGACGACCTGGCGGGCCCCGTAGGAGTCCGTGCCGAGCTCCCGGGCGAGCTCCTCGATCCGGTCGTCGCCGAGTTCGGCCAGTACCTCCTGCTGCAGCGATGCATCGCTCATGCCGAGAACGCTACGACCTGCGCCCCTGGTCGGCACGTCGGGTAACACAAAGATAACCGTGGGGAATCATGCAACCCTCTCGGACCTTCATGGGTCGAACAAGGCGTCTGGCTTCCCGTGGAGGGCCCGAGGGGGGGTCCGGGAGGCCGCAGGGGGGACGCGAGGGGGCTTGGCCGACGGGCCGGGCCCCCTCGATGCGCGGTGTGCTGCTCGATCACCCGAACTCATCCTGTGGGGAGTTCGTCCGCCGCGGGGAACGATGTCTGCGCTCCGGCCCGGGTCACCGCCGCTGCCCCCACCCGGACGGCGAACCGTACGGCTGTCTCCAGGTCGTCGCCGAGTGCGAGCCGCCAGGCCAGTGCCCCGGTGAAGGCGTCGCCCGCACCTGTGGTGTCCACCGCCTCGACGGGGACCCCCGGTACGCGTACGGGCGCGCTGCCCCGGACGGCGACGAGCGCGCCCCGTGCGCCGAGTGTCACCACGACCGAGCGCGGGCCGCGGGCCAGCAGCGCCGAGGCCCACGCTTCGGGGGCCGTGCTCCCGGCCGCCGCCTCCGCCCCGGCGGTTTCCGGCGCCTGAGCGGCCGTGGTCTCCCGGGTCCCTTCGGCCTGGACGGCGGGGTGCGTCCGCAGCAGAAAGCGGGCCTCGTGCTCGTTGACCACCAGCGGATCGCAGGCCGCCGGCACCTCCGCCGGGAGTGGTGCGGGCGGCGAGGCGTTGAGCACCACGCGTGTGCCCGCCGCCGCGGCCGCGCGCACCGCTGCCGCCACCGTGGCCGCCGGGATCTCCAGCTGCAGGGAGACCACCCGCGCGGCGGCGAGCAGGTCAGCGGCGGCGTGTACGTCCTCGGGCGTGAGCCGGGCGTTGGCGCCGGGGGAGACGACGATGCCGTTGTCGCCGGCCGGGTCGACGGTGATGAGCGCGACCCCGGTGGGTGCCCCGCCGACGAGGACACCGGTGGTGTCGACGCCCGCCGCGCGCTGGGACTCCAGGAGCAGTCGGCCGTGGGCGTCGTCGCCGACCCGGGCGAGGAGCGCCGTACGGGCACCCAGGCGGGCGGCGGCGACGGCCTGGTTGGCCCCCTTGCCACCCGGGTGGATGACCAGGTCGGAGCCGAGGACGGTCTCGCCGGCCGACGGGCGGCGGTCGACGCCGACCACCAGATCGGCATTGGCCGACCCGATGACCAGCAGGTCGTAGCGGTGCATCCGGTTTCCTTCCGCAGTCGTCCACAGACCGGACGGAGTGTCGGTGCCCGACGGTACCGTCGGCTGTATGGCGCAACTGGCGGTGGTCGAAGGGGTCCTGGAGCGGATCACGTACGCCAACGAGGAGAACGGGTACACGGTCGCGCGGGTCGACACCGGCCGGGGCGGTGGAGAGCTGCTGACGGTCGTGGGCTCGCTGCTCGGTGCCCAGCCGGGCGAGTCGCTGCGCATGGAGGGCCGCTGGGGCTCCCACCCGCAGTACGGCCGTCAGTTCACGGTGGAGAACTACACCACCGTGCTGCCCGCCACGGTCCAGGGCATCCGGCGCTATCTCGGCTCCGGGCTGATCAAGGGGATCGGGCCGAGGATCGCCGAGCGGATCGTGGACCACTTCGGCATCGACACGCTTGACGTCATCGAGAAGGAGCCGGAGCGGCTCATCGAGGTCCCCGGCCTCGGCCCCAAGCGGACCCGGCTGATCGGCGCCGCCTGGGAGGAGCAGAAGGCCATCAAGGAGGTGATGGTCTTCCTCCAGGGGGTCGGCGTCTCCACCTCCATCGCCGTGCGGATCTACAAGAAGTACGGGGACGCCTCCATCTCGGTGGTGAAGAACCAGCCGTACCGCCTGGCCGCCGACGTCTGGGGCATCGGCTTTCTGACCGCGGACCGGATCGCGCAGGCCGTCGGCATCCCGCACGACAGCCCCGAGCGGGTCAAGGCCGGACTGCAGTACGCCCTTTCGCAGTCGACCGACAACGGGCACTGCTATCTGCCGGAGGAGCAGCTCATCGCGGACGCCGTGAAGCTGCTGCAGGTGGACACCGGGCTCGTCATCGACTGTCTCGGCGAGTTGGCTGACGACGAGGAGGGAGTCGTCCGCGAGACCATCCCCGGACACGGCGGAACGGCCCGCGGCGATGGGGTTGGGAGCGATGGAGCGGCCCGTAGGGCTTCGGTTGAGGGTGGTGGTGGGATGGGGGCACGCTCCCAGCTACCGCTGGGGGTACCCCCACCCAGCGGTAGCTGGGGGAGGGTGGGTGAGCCGCTTTCCGCGGTGTATCTGGTGCCCTTCCACCGCGCCGAGGTCTCGCTGGCGGGGCAGCTGCTGCGGCTGCTGCGGACCGGGGAGGACCGGTTGCCCGCCTTCCAGTCCGTGGAGTGGGACAAGGCTCTGGCGTGGCTGGCGGACCGTACGGGTGCCGACCTGGCGCCCGAGCAGCGGGAGGCCGTCAAGCTGGCCCTGACGGAGAAGGTCGCCGTGCTGACCGGAGGGCCGGGCTGCGGCAAGTCCTTCACCGTTCGCTCCGTGATCGAGCTGGCGCGTGCCAAGAAGGCCAAGGTGACCCTGGCCGCGCCGACCGGCCGTGCGGCCAAGCGGCTCTCCGAGCTCACCGGCGCCGAGGCCGCCACCGTCCACCGGCTGCTGGAGCTCAAGCCGGGCGGCGACGCGGCGTACGACAAGGACCGTCCGCTGGACGCCGATCTGGTGGTCGTCGACGAGGCCTCGATGCTCGATCTGCTGCTCGCCAACAAGCTGGTGAAAGCGGTGCCGCCGGGCGCGCACCTGCTGCTGGTGGGTGATGTGGACCAGCTGCCGTCCGTGGGGGCGGGGGAGGTGCTGCGGGATCTGCTCGCGCCGGGCAGCCCCGTCCCGGCCGTTCGGCTCACCCGGATCTTCCGGCAGGCCCAGCAGTCGGGCGTGGTGACCAATGCCCACCGCATCAACTCCGGGGTCCCGCCCATCACCCAGGGGCTGCCGGACTTCTTCCTCTTCGCCGAGGACGACACGGAGGAGGCGGGTCGGCTGACGGTCGATGTGGTGGCCCGCCGCATCCCGGCGAAGTTCGGGCTCGACCCGCGCCGGGACGTGCAGGTGCTCACGCCCATGCATCGCGGGCCCGCGGGAGCCGGGACGCTCAACGGGCTGCTGCAGCAGGCCCTCACCCCCGCCCGCCCGGACCTTCCGGAGCGGCGCTTCGGCGCCCGGATCTTTCGCGTCGGCGACAAGGTCACCCAGATCCGGAACAACTATGAGAAGGGTGCGAGCGGGGTCTTCAACGGCACGGTCGGTGTCGTGACGTCGCTGAACACCGTGGATCAACGGCTCACCGTCCTGACGGACGAGGACGAGGAGGTGGGCTACGACTTCGACGAACTGGACGAGCTCGCCCACGCGTATGCGGTGACGATCCACCGTTCGCAGGGGAGCGAGTACCCGGCCGTGGTGGTCCCCGTCACCACCGGTGCCTGGATGATGCTGCAGCGCAATCTGCTCTACACCGCCGTAACGCGGGCGAAACGGCTGGTCGTGCTGGTCGGCTCGCGCAAGGCCCTGGGGCAGGCCGTGCGCACGGTCTCGGCGGGACGGCGCTGCACCGCCCTCGACCATCGGCTCAGCGGGGCGATCGGGTAGGGGCACCCCTGGGGGCACGCCCCCTGGCTACGCCGGGGGACCTCCACCCAGACGGAGTCCGGGGGTGGGGGCACCCCTGGGGCACCTGGGGAGGTTCGTCGACCCGGTTCGTTTCCTAATCGGGGGCGAAGAGGAGCAGGATGGGACCGACACGTGCGGCACTGCGTGCCACATATGGGCCTTGCGGCCGACCCCGAGTGCACGACCTCGTGCCGAATGGGGGAAGGTAGAGATAGTCAGGGCACCTCGAAGAAGAGGCACAACGTCGGTGAGGGATGACGTGAGCGACAACTCTGTAGTACTGCGGTACGGGGACAGCGAATACACCTACCCGGTGGTCGAAAGCACCGTCGGCGACAAGGGCTTCGACATCGGGAAGCTCCGAGCCGAGACCGGTCTGGTGACCCTGGACAGCGGTTACGGCAATACCGCCGCGTACAAATCGGCCATCACCTACCTCGACGGAGAGCAGGGCATCCTGCGCTACCGCGGCTACCCGATCGAGCAGCTCGCCGAGCGCAGCACGTTCCTCGAGACCGCGTTCCTGCTGATCAACGGTGAGCTGCCGACCGTCGATGAGCTGGCGCACTTCAAGAACGAGATCACGACGCACACGCTGCTGCACGAGGACGTCAAACGCTTCTACGACGGCTTCCCGCGCGACGCACACCCGATGGCGATGCTGTCCTCCGTGGTCAGCGCGCTGTCGACGTTCTACCAGGACAGCCACAACCCCTTCGACGAGGAGCAGCGGGACCTGTCGACCGTCCGGCTGCTGGCCAAGCTGCCGACCATCGCCGCGTACGCGTACAAGAAGTCGGTCGGCCACCCGATCGTCTACCCGCGCAACGACCTCGGCTATGTCGAGAACTTCCTGCGGATGACCTTCTCCGTGCCGGCCGCCGAGTATGACCTGGACCCCGTCGTCGTCAGCGCCCTGGACAAGCTGCTCATCCTGCACGCCGATCACGAGCAGAACTGCTCCACCTCGACGGTGCGGCTGGTCGGCTCCTCGCAGGCCAACATGTTCGCCTCGATCTCCGCGGGGATCAGCGCGCTGTGGGGCCCGCTGCACGGCGGCGCCAACCAGTCGGTGCTGGAGATGCTCGAGGGCATCCGGAACTCCGGCAGCGACGTCGACACCTTCATCCGCAAGGTGAAGAACAAGGAAGACGGCGTGAAGCTCATGGGCTTCGGGCACCGCGTCTACAAGAACTTCGACCCCCGGGCGCAGATCATCAAGGCGGCGGCGCACGACGTCCTCTCCGCGCTCGGAAAGTCCGACGAGCTGCTGGACATCGCGCTGAAGCTGGAAGAGCACGCGCTCGCCGACGACTACTTCGTCTCCCGCAAGCTCTACCCGAACGTGGACTTCTACACCGGTCTGATCTACCGGGCGATGGGCTTCCCGACCGAGATGTTCACGGTGCTCTTCGCGCTCGGCCGGCTTCCCGGCTGGATCGCCCAGTGGCACGAGATGATCAAGGAGCCGGGTACCCGTATCGGCCGCCCGCGCCAGATCTACACCGGCGTCGTCCAGCGCGACTTCGTCCCCGTCGAGCAGCGCTGAGTTCGCGGCGACCCTCGCCGCGCCCTGTCCCCGGACCGCCTGGGCCCACGGCTCGTAGCGGCCGAGGGCGCTCGTGCGGGCGGGAGTGAAAGAGGCGGAAAAGCGGGGAGCGCCCCGCGATCGATCCCCCCACGGGTCGATCTGCGGGGCGCTCCCCTTCCCGATCGGATTCCCCCCACGGGATCCGGCCGGGCGTCTGCTGCTCGCAGAGGCTCAAGCGGCGCGCCTTTGCGATCTGCCGGGACGGGTGCGGACGGGGGGGCCGCTCAAGCTCCCCGGGCACGTCGCCCCGGCCACGCACAGCCCGACCCGTCCCCCAAGACGAACCCGGCCTGGCCGATGCCTCTCCGCCGGAGTGTGGCATCGCACGGTTAGACTCGCGACCCCCCGGAATGGTTACGTTCGGACGAGTGTGATCTGGGTCTCCTGCCATAAGGGCACCAACAGGGGCAACAGCCTCGATTTGAGGATCGCGGTTCTCCCGTAAGGGTGATGTGTCGCTTGTGAAGATGTTGTGAAGCGTCGGGGGTCAGCTGTGACCCGGAGCGAAGCGCCGCAGTCGCAGACTGTTCGTCACGACGAAGACCGATGAGAAGGCCATCGCCGCCCCGGCGATCATGGGGTTGAGGAAGCCCGCGGCCGCCAGCGGCAGGGCCGCCACGTTGTAGCCGAATGCCCAGAAGAGGTTGCCCTTGATGGTGGCCAGCGTCCGGCGCGAGAGCCGGATCGCATCGGCCGCCACCCGCAGGTCGCCCCGTACGAGTGTCAGATCGGCCGCCTCGATCGCCGCGTCGGTGCCGGTGCCCAGCGCCAGGCCCAGGTCCGCGGTCGCCAGCGCCGCCGCGTCATTCACCCCGTCCCCGACCATGGCCACCACCCGGCCCTCGCTCTGGAGCCGTCGCACCGCCGCCACCTTGTCCTCCGGCAGCACTTCGGCGACGACCTCCGTGATCCCCACCTCGTGCGCCACCGACTCGGCCACGGCCCGGTTGTCTCCGGTCAGCAGCACCGGAGTCAGTCCCAGCCGCTGCAACTCGGCGACCGCTTCCGCGCTGGACTCCTTGATCGCATCGGCGACCACGAGCACACCGCGCGCCGCGCCGTCCCAGGCGACGAGCACCGCCGTACGGCCCTGCTCCTCGGCCGCCGCCTTCGTGGCGGCCAGCTTCTCCGGCAGCTCGATGGCCCGGTCCAGGAGCAGCTTCTCGCGGCCGACGAGCACCTCGTGCCCGTCGACGATGCCCTGAACGCCCACGCCGGCGACGCTGCCGAACCTCTCCGGCACGGGCAGGACCCCGGCCCCGGACCGTAGATCCCCCGGCCCACCGGCCGCCCGCTCGAGGGCGCCGACCGCGACAGCCCGGGCGATGGGGTGCTCCGAGGCATGCTCCAGGGAGCCGGCCAGCCGCAGCAGTTCCCCCTCCTCGACCCCGTCGGCCGGGACGACGTCCTGGAGGGTCATCCGTCCGGTCGTCACCGTGCCCGTCTTGTCCAGGACGACGGTGTCCACGCGCCGGGTCGACTCCAGCACTTCCGGGCCCTTGATGAGAATCCCGAGCTGCGCGCCGCGGCCCGTACCGACCATGAGCGCGGTCGGTGTCGCCAGACCCAGGGCGCACGGGCAGGCGATGATCAGCACCGCCACGGCGGCGGTGAAGGCGGCGCCGACGTCGTCGCTCGCCAGCAGCCAGGCCACCAGGGTGCCGAGCGCGATCAGCAGCACCACCGGCACGAAGACCGAGGAGATCCGGTCGGCGAGCCGCTGCACCTGCGCCTTGCCGTTCTGCGCGTCCTCGACGAGCCGGGCCATCCGGGCCAGCTGGGTGTCCGACCCGACCCGCGTGGCCTGCACCACCAGCCGTCCCGCGGCGTTCACGGTCGCGCCGGTCACGCCGTCACCGACCTCCACGTCCACCGGTACGGATTCGCCGGTCAGCATCGAGGTGTCCACGGCGGAACCGCCCTCGACGACCACGCCGTCCGTGGCGATCGTCTCGCCGGGCCGTACGACGAACCGGTCGCCGACCGCCAGCCGGGCGACGGGTATGCGCTCCTCGCGCCCGTCGGGGCCCAGCACGGCCACGTCCCGGGCGCCCAGCTCCAGCAGAGCGCGCAGTGCCGCTCCCGCCCTCCGCCTGGACCTCGCCTCCAGGTACCGGCCGAGCAGGATGAACGTGGTCACCCCGGCAGCGACTTCGAGATAGATCGTCGACGACCCGTCCGTACGGGCTGCGAGGCCGGACGCTGCTGCTCCCGGCACGAAGTCGAAGCCGTGCCGCATGCCCGGCATCCCGGCGTCGCCGAGGAACAGCGCCTGGAGCGACCACCCGAAGGCGGCCAGCGTGCCGACGGAGACCAGGGTGTCCATGGTGGCGGCGCCGTGCCGGACATTGGTCCACGCGGCCCGGTGGAAGGGCAGCCCGCCCCACACCACGACCGGTGCGGCGAGGGTCAGGGAGAGCCACTGCCAGTTGTCGAACTGCAGCGCCGGGACCATCGCCATGAGCACGACGGGCACGGACAGCGCGAGCGAGACGAGCAGCCGCTCGCGCAGTGGCCGTGCTTCGTCGGCCGAGCGGCTGGACTCGGTCAGGTGCGGGGCGGTGGCGCCGGCGGCCAGCGGTGAACTCGTGGGCTCCGGCGGCGGGGGCTGGGCTGCCGTGTACCCGGCCTTCTCCACCACGGCGATGAGGTCGGCGACCTCGAGGCCGGGGCGGTAGGACACCTTGGCCTTCTCGGTCGCGAAGTTGACCGTGGCGATGACGCCGTCCAGGCGATTGAGCTTCTTCTCGATGCGTGCCGCGCAGGCCGCGCAGGTCATGCCGCCGATGACGAGTTCGACGTCCGCGAGGATCGTCTCCTCGGTTTCTCCCCCGGACTCCGGCCGGGTGGAGGTGGCTGGGGGAGTGTCCGGGGGAGGGGCCGGGGCGGTGGTGCGTGGAGGCGTGGCCATGGTTGCGGTCTCCTGAGAGGGAGGGGATCGGGCGGAGGGTCAGGAGGCCCGGCTCACCAGCTCGTACCCGGCCTCTTCGACCGCTGCGCGGACGGCCGTGTCGTCCAGTGGGGCGGCGGAGACGATGGTGACCAGACCGGTGTCGGCCTCGGCCTTGACGGAGCTGACGCCGTCGAGCGCGGAGATCTCCTCGGTGACCGCGCCCTCGCAGTGACCGCAGGTCATTCCGGTGACCTTGTAGCTGGTGGTGACGGGGCCGATGGTGGTCTCGGCGGTCATGGTGCTCTCCTTGTCTCGGACGTCGCTGCGGTTCCGGCCTTCCCCGCCGTGCGCGGTTCCCGGTCGGCCCTCAGGCGATCTCGGTAGCCGGAACCTTACTATACCCCTAGGGGGTATGACCCCGACTCGGGTCGCCGAGGCACGTCGTGTCCGCCCGCCCACGGTCCGGGCGGACTCCGTGTTCCAGTGAGGTGTGCTCACCGGGCCGCCCCGGACCCCCGCGCGTAGGCTTGTTGTGCCGGACGGAATCTGCCGGTCCGTCGGCTCCGATGCCGACGCCAGGCCGCAGGTTCCCGATGAGGGGCGGCCTTCATGGACGTGTTCGGTACCTACGCCCTGCTGGCGTTCACCACTGCCCCGCCCCTCCTGCCCAACTCGGCGCTGCTCGTGACCGCCGGCGTGCTCGCCTCCCGCGGGAGTCTCGACATCGTGCTCGTCCTGCTGGTCGTCGCGGGCAGCGCGGTTGCCGGTGATGTCCTGATGCACGCCGTCGGACGGCGGTTCAGCCGCCCCGTGCAGGTCTGGATGGGGCGCGACCGCCGGCGCCGCGCACTGCTGGAGTGGGCGACCGTGCAGATCGAGCGTCACGGCGTGCCGTTCGTGGTCGGCGCGCGGTTCCTGCCCAGCGGGCGGCTGGTCGGGGCTCTCGCCGCGGGCGTGGTCCGCTATCCGGCGCGTCGCTATCTGATCGGCGCGGGGATCGCCGAAGCGGTCTGGGCCACGTACTCCGTAGGTCTCGGTTATGTGGGCAGTGCGGCAGCGGGCGAGCCGCTCCATGCCGTGGTCATCGGGATCGGTGTCTCGGCGGTGGTGGCGCTCACCGCCGGTCTGCTGCAGGTGGTCGCCGGGCGTATGGGGCGCCGCGCGGGGCCGGAGCCCTCCGTCGAGGTGCGCGCGCCCTCGGTCACCACCGCTCTCCGCCGCCGCGCCCCCGGTTGCCCGGACGCCGCGCGACCCAGGCCCGGATCGTGTCGTCGAACCAGTAGGGCTTGCCGCCCTCCACGTGGTCGGGAGGCGGCAGCAGCCCATGCTTGCGATACGAGCGGACGGTGTCGGGCTGCACGCTGATATGGGCGGCGATCTCTTTGTACGACCACAGTCTTCGGTCGGTCATCTCACGCATCTCCTCGCGGTGCCTGTGATCGGTGAACGGCGCCGACTAAGGGAAGGGGGACAGATGTTGATCATTTGTGACGGGCATCCCGCGTAACCGTGACAACTGTGGCGAGATCCGGATGAAGTGATCGGATGCGGTGGGGGACCTTCCAAGGCCTCGGTCCGCCGTACAGATGTCTATGCGGAGCCCGAAACAGCCGACAGTGTGTCCGGCGCGCCCGCCGCCTCGGCGTGGTGGGATGTTTCTGGTGGCCGAGCCCGCCGTCCGCCTCCCCGCCCTCGGCCTGCCCGGCCGCCGCCCTACGACCGACCTGCGCCCGATGATCTCCCACCTGCCGCTCACCCTGAAGGAACCGCACACATGAAGACCATCGACCACTGGATCGACGGCAAGTCCGTCGAAGGCGCTTCCGGCACCTACGGGCCCGTCACCGACCCTGCGTCCGGCGTGCAGACGACCCGCGTGGCCCTGGCCTCCGCAGCGGAGGTCGACCGGGCCGTGGCCGCCGCCAAGGCCGCGTACGAGACCTGGGGCTCCACCTCGCTCGCGGCGCGCACCGCGATTCTCTTCAGGTTCCGGGCGCTCCTCGACGCCCACCGAGACGAGATCGCCCGGCTGATCACGGCCGAGCACGGCAAGGTCCACTCCGACGCGCTCGGCGAGGTCGCCCGCGGCCTGGAGATCGTGGAGCTGGCCTGCGGCATCACCACGCAGCTCAAGGGCGAGCTGTCCACCGAGGTCTCCAACCGCGTGGACGTCGCCGCGATCCGGCAGTCGCTCGGCGTCGTCGCAGGCATCACGCCCTTCAACTTCCCGGCCATGGTGCCGATGTGGATGTTCCCGCTCGCCATCGCGTGCGGCAACACCTTCGTCCTCAAGCCGAGCGAGAAGGACCCCTCGCCTGCGATCAGGCTCGCCGAGCTCGCCGCCGAGGCCGGTCTGCCGAACGGTGTGCTGAACGTCGTCAACGGTGACAAGGTCGCCGTCGACCGGCTGCTGGAGCACCCTGACGTCGCCGCCGTCAGCTTCGTCGGCTCCACTCCGATCGCCCGCTACATCCACCACACCGCCTCCGTGCACGGCAAGCGCGTCCAGGCGCTCGGCGGCGCCAAGAACCACATGCTGGTGCTCCCGGACGCGGACCTGGACGCGGCCGCCGACGCCGCCGTCTCCGCCGCGTACGGCTCGGCAGGCGAGCGCTGCATGGCCATCTCCGCGGTCGTCGCGGTGGGCGCCATCGGCGACGAGCTGGTGGAGAAGATCCGCGAGCGCGCCGAGAAGATCAAGATCGGTCCCGGCGACGACCCGGACTCCGAGATGGGGCCGCTGATCACCAAGGCTCACCGCGACAAGGTCGCCGGTTACGTCACCGGCGCGGCCGCCCAGGGCGCCGACGTGGTGCTCGACGGCACCGGCTTCACCGTCGAGGGCTACGAGGACGGCCACTGGCTCGGCATTTCGCTGCTCGACAAGGTGTCGACGGACGCGGACGCGTACCGGGACGAGATCTTCGGCCCGGTGCTGTGCGTGTTGCGCGCCGAGACGTACGAGGACGGCGTCGCCCTGATCAACGCCTCCCCGTTCGGCAACGGGACCGCCGTCTTCACGCGCGACGGCGGCGTCGCGCGGCGCTTCCAGCTGGAGGTCGAGGCCGGCATGGTCGGCGTGAACGTGCCGATCCCGGTGCCGGTGGGGTACCACTCCTTCGGCGGCTGGAAGGACTCCCTCTTCGGCGACCACCACATCTACGGCAACGACGGCGTGCACTTCTACACCCGCGGCAAGGTCGTCACCACCCGCTGGCCGAACCCTGAAGACCGGGGCGTGGACCTCGGCTTCCCGAAGAACCACTGACGGGGAGCCGGGAGTCGCCGGTCCGCCGACCGGCGACTGCCGCCACCCCGGCCGGAGCGCACAGGGGATGACGGTCCCTCACGTCTGCACCTCCTCACGTCCGATCGGCGGAGCGCGATCGCGGTGCGGCGCTGCACCGGGCCGTGTCGCGTTCCGTGTCGGTGCCTCGCATGGTGGGCTGAGCGCCGGGGGGGCGCCGACTCGAGGAGGAGACCGTGACCGCACCCGCCGCCGGACAGACCGCGGCCCCAGGGAGCTACGACGATCTGCGCGCGCTGTTCGTCAACTGCACGCTGAAGCCCTCGCCCGAGAAGAGCAACACGCAGGGCCTGATCGACATCAGCCGCTCCATCATGGAGCGGGAGGGCGTGCAGGTGGACCAGATCCGCGCGGCCGACCACGACATCGCCACCGGCGTCTGGCCCGACATGACCGAGCACGGCGCGTCGAGCGACGAATGGCCCCGGCTCTACGAGCGGGTGCTGGCCGCGGACATCCTGGTGCTGGCCGGTCCCATCTGGCTGGGTGACAACAGCTCGGTGGCCAAACGGGTCGTCGAGCGCCTCTACAGCTGCTCATCGCAGCTCAACGACGCGGGGCAGTACGCGTACTACGGCCGCGTCGGCGGTTGCCTGATCACCGGCAACGAGGACGGGGCCAAGCACTGTGCGATGAACCTGCTCTACAGCCTGCAGCACCTCGGCTATGCGATCCCGCCGCAGGCCGACTCCGGCTGGATCGGCGAGGCGGGCCCCGGCCCCTCGTACCTCGACCCCGGGTCGGGCGGCCCGGAGAACGACTTCACCAACCGCAATACAACGTTCATGACCTGGAACCTGCTCCACCTTGCCCGGCTCCTGAAGGACGTCGGCGGGTTTCCCGTGTACGGCAACCAGCGCTCCCAGTGGGATGCGGGCTGCCGCTTCGACTTCGAGAACCCCGAGCACCGCTGACCCTCCGTCACTCAGGATCTCTGCCGACCCGTTGGTCACCGTGGCGCTCGCCGGCGCCCCCGGCTCAGGCCAGCGCGAAGTAGCGCAGCCAGATGTAGACCGCCGCCAGCACCACCGTCACGGCCGTCACCACGAGTCCGTGCTTCGTGAACTGCCAGAAGCTGATCGGCGTGCGGTTCCGCTCCGCGATGCCCAGCACGACCACGTTCGCCGAGGCGCCGATCGCCGTTGCGTTGCCGCCGAGGCCCGCGCCCAGGGCCAGGGCCCACCACAGGACGTGGTTGGTGTCGCCCCCCAGGCTCTCGACCAGGTCGCTGGTGATCGGCGCCATCGTGGCGACGTACGGGATGTTGTCGACGATGCCGGAGAGGATGGCGGAGGCGCCCAGCAGGAGCATGGAGCCGCCGAGTTCGTTGTCGCCGATCACGCTCGCCAGGCCCTCCGAGATGTCGGAGATCACGCCGGTCTCGATGAGGCCGCCGATCATGATGAACAGGCCGGCGAAAAAGGCGAGTGTGGGCCACTCGACCTCGCTCAGCGCGTCTTGGATGTCCGCGGTGGAGATGGCGACCAGCAGGCCCGCACCGAGCAGGGCGACGACGCTCGGCTCGTAGTGCAGCACGGGGTGCAGTACGAAGCCCGCGCCGACCAGGGTGAGCACCCCCAGGCCCTGGATCAGCAGCACCGGATCGCGGATCGCCTCGCGCTCCTCCAGCGCCATCACTTCTTCCGCCAGCGTCTCGTCGTAACGGAAGGACGCGCGGAAGATGAACCGGCACACCCCGATCAGCACCACGACCAGGACCATGCAGAGCGGGGCGAGGTGCACCAGGAAGTCGTTGAAGGTCAGCCCGGCGCGGCTGGCGATGATGATGTTGGGCGGGTCGCCGACCAGGGTGGCGGTGCCGCCGACGTTCGAGGCGAGGACCTCGGCGATGAGGAAGGGCGTCACGGGCAGCGCGAGTCGCTCGCACACCAGCAGGGTAACGGGGGCGATCAGCAGCACGGTCGTGACGTTGTCCAGCAGGGCCGACGCCACCGCGGTGATGACAACCAGCATGACCATCACCCGGAAGGGTCTGCCTCTGGCCCTCTTCACCGCCCAGATCGCCAGGTACTCGAACATCCCGGTCTTCTTCAGCACCCCGACGATCATCATCATGCCGAAGAGCAGAAAGATGACGTTCCAGTCGACGCCGCTGTGCTCGGAGTAGAACGCCGACTTGTCGTCGGTCGCCCCGATCGCCAGCATCAGGGCGGCGCCGCCGAGGGCGGCGGCGACCCGATGCACCCATTCGCCGATGATCAGCGCGTATACCGCGATGAAGACGGCGAGGGCCGCATAGCTTTGCCAGTTGTTCACGTCGTCTGTCTCTCCGGCTAGGGACGGCTACGTAGGTACGGCTTCCAGAAGGCGGCGGAGGAGGTGGGCAGCGGTGATCACACCGAGCAGACGGAGGCCCGCCTTGTCCCGCTCGCAGACCGCCACCAGCGGGCTGCGCACCCGTGCCATGTGTGCTGCCACCTCCAGCGCGGTGTCGTCGGGGGCCGCGATGGCCCATCGCGGCTTGGGGGTCGTGGGCGAGAGGCAGTCCCCGACCCGCCGCCCGCGCAGCGCCTCGCACAGCCGGTCGGCGTGCCGCTCGTCCACGACCGACGCAAGGGTCGGGTCCTCGATGACGTACGGCGGGACGATGACCTTCACCAACTGGGAGGCTGGCAGGATCGCCTTCGGTGACCCTGCCTCGTCCAGGACCAGCAAGCCGGGCAGCTTGTGCTCGGCCATCAGCCGGGCGGCGTCCAGCGCATCGCTGTCGACCGTCACCGACTCGTACTCAACCGCCAGGTCGCGCGCGCGCATGGACGGCTCCTTTCCGTTCCGAACCGTGGCCGTGCCGGCCGTCGTCCCCGACCGGGGAGGACGACCGAGTTGTCTACGGGGAACATAAGGGCCGACGGCGCCGGTGAGCTGTTGCGCGGGGCCGTTCACAACGCCGGGCATACGATCCGTCCTTCGATCGGCGAGAGAGCTGTCTCGTCATCGCCGACCAGGCTTCCCGGCACTCCGCCAGTGACACTACAGGTCCTTGACGGCTCGTTGACACATCTTTGACATGGCGATGTGCCTGCCCGCACACGCGGTCACTGCAGCGCATCCGCCGGGACGAACCGGCACTTGAACCCCCTGTTCGGCGGCGAATGTCGCCACGGTGAACGCCGCACGCGCCGGTAGGGTGACGCAGCGCTGGGTGTGTCGGTGACGGACGGGAAGGGTCGGTGCGGTGGCCGTGGTCCCGGCTCGGACACGGTGGTCCCGGCTGGCCACCCACCCGGCACAGGGGGCCGTACTCGCCTTCGCCCTCTTCATCGCCCTCGGCGCAGCCGTGTTGACCATCCCCGCCGCCACCGAGGACGACAGGGCCACCAGCTTCCTGACGGCCCTGTTCACCTCCACCGGCGCGGCCACCGGAGGCCTGGCCATCGTGGCCACCGGCTCCCACTGGAGCCCCTTCGGCGAGGGCGTCGTCCTCGCCCTCATCCAGATCGGCGGCTTCGGCATCATGACGCTCGCGTCGCTGCTCGGTCTGATGGTCGCCGGGCGTATGCGGCTGCAGCTCCAGCTCACCGCCCAGGCCGAGCGGGCGGCCCTGGGGATCGGCGACGTGCGCCGGGTGGTGCTGGGCGTCGCCGGCACCACACTCGCCATTGAACTCGCCGTCGGGGCGGTCCTCTCGCTCCGCTTCCGCTTCGGTTACGGCCAGTCGGCCGGGGGAGCGCTCTACAGCGGCTACTTCCACGCGATCTCGGCGTTCAACAACGCCGGCTACGGGCTGCGGGACGCCAACCTCGTCGAGTTCGCGGGCGACCCTTGGGTCATCCTGCCCATCGCCATCGCCTGCGTCCTCGGAGCCCTGGGCTTCCCCGTTCTGCTCGAGCTGGTACGGGGCGGCCGCCGCAGCCGCAGGGGCATCCGGAGCACCCCTGGCCGGGCCGCCCGCCACTGGTCCCTGCACACCCGGCTCACCCTCGTCACCTCGGCGATCCTGCTCGTCGTCGGCACCGCGCTGACCTGCCTGCTGGAGTGGCGCAACTCCGCGACCATCGGCCCCATGCCGTGGGACGACAAGCTGCTCAACGGGTTCTTCACCGCCGCCAGCGCCCGTACCGCCGGCTTCAACACCGTCGATGTCGGCGGCATGGAGCCCGCCACGCTGCTGGGCACCTGCGTGCTGATGTTCATCGGTGGCGGCAGCGCGGGCACCGCGGGCGGCATCAAGGTCACCACCTTCGCGATCCTGGGGGCCGCGATCCTGGCCGAGGTCCGTGGGGACACCGCGGTGGAAACCATGGGCCGCCGGATCTCCCCGGCCGTGCTGCGCCAGGCCCTCACCGTGGCGCTGCTGGGCGTCGGCGTGGTCATGGCGGGCACGCTGGTGCTGCTCACCCTGGTCGACGACGTGGTCGAGGTCGAAGCCGTGCTCTTCGAGACGGTCTCCGCCTTCGGGACGGTCGGCTTGACCACCGGCATCACCGGGGACCTCCCGGCGGCGGCCCAACTCGTCGTCATCGCCCTGATGTTCATCGGCCGCCTCGGACCGATCACTCTCGCCTCCGCGCTCGCGCTGCGCGAGCGCGTCCGCCGCTACGAGCTTCCCGAGGAGCGACCCGTCATTGGATAGCAAGTACCTGACCAGGCTTCGCTCGCGCGGCGGCCCGCGCCGGGCTCAGCACCCGCAGAACCACGACACTCGCGTCGCCGTCATCGGCCTCGGCCGTTTCGGCGGCTCCCTGGCGTTGGAGCTGATGCGGCGCGGCTGGGACGTGCTCGGTATCGACTCCGACCCCCGGCTGGTCCAGCACCTCAGCGAGGAGCTGACCCACGCCGTGGCCGCCGACTGCACCGATCCCCAGGCGCTGGACCAGCTCGGCCTCGGCGACTTCACCCGGGTGGTGGTCGGGATCGGGACGGATGTGGAGTCCAGCATCCTGGTCACCTCCAACCTGGCGGAGGCGGGCGTGCCCAACATCTGGGCGCGGGCCATCAACCGCCAGCACGGCACGATCCTGGAACGCGTCGGCGCGCACCACGTCGTACTGCCCGAGCACGACATGGGCGAGCGCGTGGCCCACCTGGTCACCGGACGCATGCTGGACTTCATCGAGTTCGACAGCGACTACGCCCTGATCAAGACGATCGCCCCGGCGGTGGTCGGCGGTGTACCGCTGGGCGAGAGCCGGGTGCGCAGCAGGTACGGCGTGACGATCGTGGGCATCAAGCGGCCCGGCGCGGACTTCACCCACGCCACCGCGGAGACCGTCGTCCAGCCGGGCGATGTCATCGTCGTCACCGGCAAGACGCAGGCCGTGGAGGCGTTCGCCGAACTTCCCTGACATCACGGCGAGTTGGTCGTGACGTTCGCGCCGGCGAACCGGCATGCTCATGCCGTGCCCTCACTCCCGTTCCAGCTGCCGTTCCCGCGCCGCGGCCCGTCCGCCGGCCACCTGGCCGGCCATATGGTGGTCTGCGGCGACAACGCCCTGGCGCACCGGCTCATCACCGAACTGGCCACCGTTTACGGCGAGCAGATCGTCGTCGTGCTGCCCTCGGTGCGCCGCCGCCACGGCCCGCGGATCGCGGCGCTCGCCAGCCGCCCCGGGCTGTCCGTGACCGTGATCGAGGCCGCCGAGCCGGACGACGACGTGCTGCTCGACGCCGGCGTGGAGAGCGCCGCCGCGCTCGCTCTCGCGATGGGCGACGACCAGGGGAACATCCACACGGCGCTGCGCGCCCGTCGGCTCAACCCCGACCTGCGGCTGGTCGTACGGCTCTTCAACCGCAAGCTCGGCCGCCACCTCGAAGACCTCCTGGAGCGGGCCTCGGCCGTACGGGCCCCGGGGCTCGACGCCCGCGCCATCGACGCCTCGACCACCGTCCTCTCCGACGCCGACACCGCCGCGCCCTCACTCGTCGCGGCCGCCGTCGCCGGCACCAGCAAGATCGTGCAGGCGGACGGGCTCATGCTGCGCGCCGCGGACCGCACCGTGGGCGACGGCCGGGGCGCGCTGTGCACGCTCGCCCTGCATCCCACCACCGACGACGGCGACCCCCAACTCCTCCCGGACGACGGGGCGTTGAGTCATGCGCACGCCGCCCGTCCGGCCGTCGTCCTCGAAGCCCTCAGCAGCGGCAGCAAGCAGTCCGCCGCCGTCCCGCCGCTCGCCAGGTCCCTGCCGCTGGGCTCCTTCTTCTCCCGCAGGCTGCGCATCGCCATCGCCGCACTCACCGGCGTCGTCGCGCTGCTGGCCGTCATCACCTCGCTGGTCACCGAAGAGCCGCTGCTGCACGCCACCTACCTCGCCCTGCTCGACGTCTTCGCGATCAACGAACCGGCCGTCGAAGCACCGCCTGAGCGCCAGATCCTCCAACTCCTCGCCGGATTCGCCGGAATGCTCGTCCTGCCGCTGCTCTTCGCGGTCGTCCTGGAGAGCTACGGGGCCTTCCGCGCCGCCTCCGCCGTGCGCCGCCCGCGGCGCGGTCTGTCCGGACACGTGGTCCTCCTCGGCCTCGGCAAGGTCGGCACCCGCGTCCTCGACCGGCTCCGCGAGCTCGACATCCCTGTCGTGTGCGTCGAACGTGACCAGAACGCGCGCGGCATCGCCCTCGCCCGCAGCCGCCGAGTGCCCGTCGTCATCGGGGACGTCACCGAGGAAGGGGTGCTCGAAGCCGCGAAGATCAAGCGCAGCAAGGCGCTGCTCGCCCTGACGAGCAGTGACAGCACCAACCTCGAAGCAGTGCTCTACGCCCGAGAGGTCCGGCCCGACCTGCGGGTCGTACTGCGGCTGTACGACGACGAGTTCGCTCTCACCGTCTACCGCACTCTGCGTGACTCCTACCCCGGCGCCCTCACCCGCAGCCGCAGCGTCTCCGCGCTGGCCGCACCCGCCTTCGCGGCCGCGATGATGGGCCGTCAGGTCCTCGGCGCCATTCCGGTCCAGCGGCATGTGCTGCTCTTCGCGGCGGTCGAGGTGCGCGGCCACCCCGAACTCGAGGGCCGTACTGTCGCCGAGGCGTTCAGCCCCGGCGCCTGGCGGGTCCTCGCCCTCGACGTGGCGGCCCCCGAGGACCGCCGCCCCGACCTCTCCCTGCCGTTTCAGGTCGGTGTGGTACGCCGCGAGCCGGAGCTGGAGTGGGACCTGCACCCGGGTTACGTACTGCGCGCGGAGGACCGCGTCGTCATCGCCGCCACCCGCCACGGTCTCGGCCACCTTCTCCAGCGCGGCACCGCGAGCCCGGCGCAGGAGCCCGGCCGGTCGCCCGCGGAGCGCAACGAGGCGGGCAACGAGGCCGGATAGGGCCGCACTTCACGTCTCAGAGCTCGCTGGCCGGCCAGTCCAGCAGCCGAGCGCCGATCACCGCCGTCTGGAGGGTGTAGCGGTGCAGCGGATCAGCCGGGTCCGCGCCGGTGAGCTGGTGGATCCGGGCCAGCCGGTAGGTCAGAGCGCGCACGCTCAACGACAGCCGTCGGGCGGCCTCCGCTGCCACGCATCCGGCGTCGAAGTAGGCGTCCAGCGTCGCCAGCAGGGGCTCGGCCCCGCCCCGCGCCCGCTCCAGCGGGCCGAGCGTGGACCGCACGAGATCGGACATCGCTTCCCGGTCCCGCGTCAGCACGGGAAAGACCAGCAGGTCGGCGGCGCGCAGAACGGGAGCGTCCAGCCTCATGCGGTCGGCCAGGTCCAGTGCGCCAAGCGCCTCCTCGTACGAGTGGACGACCCCGCCCGCACCAGGGTGCGGGCGGCCCACGGCGACCCGCCCGCCGTCCGTCGCCGCCCGGGCCTGCTGGGCGAACTCACGCACCACGCTCTCCTGGTCGGCCGGTGCCACGCAGATCAGCCGGCCATCCTTGGTGGTCAGCAGGACGCGGCGGTCGCCGAAGCGGCCGATGAGGGCGGCCTCCACCCGGCGGGTCACCGGATGCGTGTCGTCGTAGCTCTCCGGCCCGGCGGTCACCGCCACGATGTGCGCCTGCGCCAGCCGCAGTCCGAACCGCTCCGCCCGCTGCGCCAGCCGCCCCAGATCGCTGCGCCCGTACAGCAGATCGTCGATGAACTCCCGGCGGGCCGCCTCCTCCTGGCGGACGGCCAGGCGCTGTGCCCGTTCGTAGCCCTCCGCGATCGCGTCGATCGCTTGCTCGGCCGCTGCGAGCACGCTCTCCGCCGCCACTCGCAACTCCCTTGCGTGCGCGGTGCCGAGACCGGCGCCCGCGCTGGCGGCGAGCTTCGGCCAGGCGGCGCGGGTGGCGGCCAGGTGCCCGACGACGAGCCCGCGGAGTCCGAGGCCGTCCTCGGCGGCGCGCTCGCCCAGCGAGCGGCGCGACTCCAGCTCATCGCGCGTCAGCCGACGGCCGGTTGCGGACACCTCGGCGAGGATCTCCGCGTAGCCCGCCAGGTAGTCGTCGAGTGTCCGTTGCCTCGTCACGCCTGCTCATCGCTCCTCTGCCGGCACCCGCCGACCGCGTCCGGCGTGGCGGTGGAGAAGTATCCCCCGGACATCAAGAGGGCGTAAAGATTGCCGGATTCCGGCAATGCGCAAGGCTTTGCGCCGCTGGCAGGATGTGTGGCACAGGGGTACGGGGGATGGCCCCGGTGCCGGGTCGCGGAATCCTGCGGTCCGGCACCGGGGCCGGGCGCGTCGCGACGCGCAGGGCGAGCTGGGGGTACTCCCCCTGGGGGCGCTCCCCCAGCTACCGCCGGGGGGACCCCCGCCCGGGCCGCCAGGCCCAGGGGGACTTACGCCGGGGGTACCCCCACCCAGCGACAGCCAGGGGGAGGGTGACGGGCGGCGTGACGGACATGGGCGAACTCTTCGATGCAGCACTCCGCTTCCCCGCGGTTCTCTACAGCTCCGCGCTGGTCGTGGTGGTCGGCTTCTGGGTGGCCGTGCTGTTCGGGGCCACCGGGCACGACGCATTCGACAGGGACGTGGACACCGATGCGGCAGGGATCGGTGGAGTGCCCGTCGCGGTCGCGGGCACGCTGCTGACGTTGGTCTCCTGGTCGGTCGCCGTGGCCGGCTGCGTGCTCATGCACCGGACCGGCCTGGACGGTGTCCCGCATGCGGCCGCCGCTCTCGGGCTCCTCGTTCTGGCGCCGTCGGTCGGCTGGTGGACGACCCGGCTGACGGTACGCCCGCTGCGCAAGCTCTTCCCCGGGACGCCGTATGTGCCGTCCGTGTCCGCGCCGTACGCGTCGGGGGCGCGGGACGAGGAACGGTCATCGCGCGGGGCGGGGCCTCCGGCCAGGGAAGAGGCCCCGCGCGCACCGGCTACCGGCGCTCGCGCGAGTGGCCGAAGAGGATCCGGTACCCGATCAGCAGCGCCAGCGACCCGGCGATGGCCGAAACCCACATCGCCGGGTCGTAGAAGTCCCGATCCACTGGCCGGTCGAGGAACGTCGCCGACAGCCAGCCGCCGACGAACGCCCCCGCGACCCCGATGAGCGTGGTGCCGAAGAGGCCGCCCGGATCTCGTCCCGGCAGGAGGACCTTGGCGACGACTCCGGCGATGAGGCCCAGGATGATCCAGCTGATGATGCCCATGTCGGAGTCCTCTCCAAGAGACTGCTGTTCAAGCGTCTGATTTCCGTGCCCGGAGATCGCATCCGGACACGGGGAATGACGCTTCCGATCGACTTCGCGGTTCATTCGATCGTGATCCGTATGCGTCGGCGCAAATCCAGTGACGCGTGGTGTCGGACGATGACCGGGAGTAGCGTCCTATTGCGGATCACGCTTCGTGCCTGCCGTGGCAGAGCGTGCCCGTCCGGCGGCTGGTCCTTCAGGGAGGTCGAGGTGACGATGCCATGAACGCGCACATGGCGGACCCCCAGGAGCGATTGCTGGAACTGCTGTTCGTGGGCGAGGACGTGCCCCGGCTGCGCACGCGTATCGCGGAGTGTGTGGCGCAGGCCGGACTGCACGAACCGCGCCGGAGCGACTTCGTCCTCGCCGTCCACGAAGTGGCGTGCAACGCCGTGGAACACGGCGGCGGGGCGGGACGACTGCTGCTCTACCGCAGCGACGGCACCCTTCGCTGCCGGGTCACCGACAACGGGCCGGGTTTCACCGAGGACGTCATTCCGCCCGATCCGCCCGGGCTGCTCGCCGGGGAGGGCGGCCGAGGGCTGTGGCTGACCCGGCAGCTGACGGACCGTCTGGAGATCGCCGCAGGTGCGGTGGGAGCCGTGGTCACCCTGGTCATGGCCCTACGCTGATCTCGGCGTTGACGGCGAGGTGCCGCCCCATCGATACTGAATCGCAAGTCAGTAAAAGCCGTGGAGACCGGAGGAGTCCGTGCACCACCTCGCCACCGAGACCGGCCGGTTGACCACGGAGCGGTCCGACATCGCAGTCACCACAGTGACCAGGGGCTCCCTCTCCGACTCCGACTCTCCGCCCGCCCGCCTGCTCGGCGGCGGGCCTCGACCGCCCCTGCTGGCGGTCACCTGGACCGACCATGTCACCGGCCGCAACGGCTATGTGGTGATCGACCGTCTGGTCCGGGGCGTCTCCAGCGGCGGGCTGCGCATGCGCGCCGGCTGCACGCTCGAAGAAGTCCGGGGCCTCGCCGCCGGGATGACCATGAAGGAGGCCCTGCACTACGACCCGACCGCCCGGTACGTCCCGCTCGGCGGGGCGAAAGGCGGTATCGACTGCGACCCTGCGGACCCCGAGGCGTACGGGATCCTCGTCCGCTACCTGCGGGCCATGGCCCCGTACGTCGAGCGGTTCTGGACCACCGGCGAGGATCTGGGCCTCAGCCAGAGCGTGGTGGCCCGAGCCGCCGCGGAGGCAGGCCTGAAGAACTCCGTCCAAGCGGTCTATCCGCTGCTGGACGACGAGCAGAAGGCCCGGCGGCGGCTCGCCGACGCCTGCGCCGTGCAGGTCGACGGCATCGGATTGGACGAGCTCGTGGGTGGCTGCGGCGTCGCCGAGTCGGCGCTGGTCGCACTGGACCGCGACGGTCTGGACCGCGCGGGCGGCCGGGTCGCCGTGCAGGGCTTCGGCACCATGGGCGGTGCCACCGCCCGCTTCCTGGCACGGGCCGGGCTGAAGGTCGTCGCGGTGGTGGATGTGCGGGGGACCATCGCCAACCCCGAAGGTCTCGACGTCGAAACGCTGCTGGCCGCGCGCGACGAGCACGGCACCGTCGCCCGGAGCGCTCTGCGCCGGGGCGACACCGAGCTGCCCGGTGACGCCTGGCTGGCCGCGGACGCCGAGATCCTGGTGCCGGCCGCCGTCTCGTACTGCATCGATCCCGGCAACCAGGCACGGATCACGGCCAAGTACATCGTCGAGGCCGCGAACATGCCCGTTCTGCCCGAGGCCGAGAGGCTGCTCGCGACCCGGGGCATCGCCGTGCTCCCCGACGTCGTCGTCAACTCCGGCACCAACGCCTGGTGGTGGTGGACGCTGTTCGGGGACATTGCCGCCGATGCCGAGGAAGCCTTCACCAAGGTGCGTGCCTCCATGCGGAGCCTCGTCACCACCGTGCTGGACCGGGCCGCGGCGGACGGCGTCACACCGCGTGCCGCCGCACATGCCATCGCGGAGGACCAGATGTCCGTCATATCCGATGTATTCGGCTGGCATCGGTGAGCACCGGGCTCTCCGGTTCGCCGATCGGTCGCCTTACGGTCAGCGCGAGAGCAGGGTCCCGCCAAGGCCGCCGACCGTATCGTTGACGCCGTCGACCGCGCCGCCCACCAGGCCAGTGTCCCGGCCGCCATCATCCGACTTCTGCCCGTCGGACTGTTTCGTGGGAGCGGGCGCATCCGGGGTGGAAGCGTCACCTGCGGAGGAGGTCGTCGTGGAGTCCTGCTTCTCGGACTGGGTCGCAGGCGTGGACGCAGGGGAGGGCGCAGCAGTGGGGGCGGCCGCGGAGTCGCTGTCCGGTGTGCGCGTTTCGGGGCGGCTCGTCCGGGTTTCCTCGGTCGTGCGGGTCTCTACGAGCTTCGGCTCCGCGGAGGCGGAGGGGGTCAGTCCCGTGCGCGTGGAGCTCTCGGTGGCGGCCGACTCGAGCTCGGGCGCCATCGGGTCGTCGTACAGGGAGGTGGCGCCGGGGCGCGCCTCCGCGGGCTCGTCGTCGCCGGTCGTCGAGTAGAGGGCGAGGGCAATGGTGCCCGCCACGCCCAGAGCGGTGGCTGCCTTGAGCGTTGTGGCGTGTGCCTGCTGCACACGGGTATGTCGTTTGTGTCTGCCCATCTCGCTTGCGTCTCCCCATGGTGTCGCTGGTTGCGCGCGCACCAGTAAAGCTTGAATAGGTAGTTGAACGACGATCCGATGCGCACTCGTTACGAGGTGGGGACAAGTGGGGGATATGTCTGCACCGAACGTCCGTTTTGCCCTCTACTCGCGAGCGGGTCCGCTCTCGGCGACGCCTTGCTCGCCGTCCTCGCATTTCTGTGTGTTTCTCCGCGAATCTGCACATATGTGCCTCGCGCCGGACCCGCCGGACGTACGGATCGCCCTCGCCGCCGCCCCCGATCCCCCTGCTGTGGCGCTCATCCGGGCTTGCGGGCGGTCCCGCCGAAGGTATGACTGAAGAACCCGTGGGAGCGTAGCGGCGGAATCGGTCTTAAATCGCCTGCCACCGCCCGTAGGTTAAACGATAAATGCAATGGCTTTTCCCATTTCAGCTCACGTTACCGTTGCCCATATTGCAACGGTTAACGGTGAGCAGCCGTTGCCTATAATGCAACGGCGTATTTTCCTTGGCTTTACGAGAACCTTCGTTATATGCTCGAATCATGGTTCTCATCTCATCTCAGATGGTCCCGCTTGGCACGCCTGCGCCGCAGTTCTCGTTGCCTGACCTGGCGGGCAAACCCGTCTCCCTCGGTGACTTCGCCTCATCACCAGCGCTGTTGGTCATGTTCCTCTCCAATCACTGTCCCTATGTCCAGCACGTGGAGCAGGGAATCACGGAGACGCTGAGGAAGTTCCCGACCCTGGCAGTGGTGGCGATCTGCGCCAATGATGCGGAGGCCTACCCTGAGGACGGTCCTGATCGACTGCGTGAGCAGACCGAGCGTGCCGGATGGACATTCCCTTACCTGATCGACGAATCCCAAGAGGTCGCCAAGGCGTACAACGCCGCGTGCACGCCGGACTTCTTCCTCTACAACGCCGAGCGAAAGCTTGCCTACCGTGGATGCCTGGACGAATCCTCGCCAGGCAATGACAAGCCGGTCACCGGTGACCATCTGGCAGCTGCGATCGAGTTGGTACTCGCGGGGAAAGACGTCCCGGAGCCGCACCGCCCCAGCACTGGGTGCAATGTGAAATGGCGTGAATGAACGAGCAGTGGCCTGGACCGGTCTCGCCGAGTCCGGTCCAGGCCGCACGGTTTGAACCACAGCCCAGGCGTTGTCGACGCGAAGCGCACGGGGTGGGCCAGATGCTGAGCAGCGGAAAACGCGCCGCATGATTCGTGGCCCCGGGCTTGCCTCGGATTTTGATGACCGCCGGCTCGATAGCCGAGCGGCTGCTGACTGACCCTCCCCCAGCTAACGCTGGGGGTGCACCCAGGAGTGTCCGCGTGATCCTGAATGACGACAGACTTGATTTTTTGCTCACGGACGATTGCAAGGCAACCGAACCTGCGGAAATCAGGGGCGGTGAACGTGATGCCGTGCGACTCCTCGTGTGCGATCGGGCAACCGGGCTCATAGCTCATCATGAATTCCGCGAATTGGCCAGTGTGCTGGAACCGGGCACGTTGCTGGTGGTGAACAATTCGGCCACGATACCGACTGAGGTGCAGGCGGGTGGCCGAACGTTTCGCTTCGCGGCGGCCCTTCAAGACGAGACCTGGCTGGTAGAAATATGCGACCCGGCCGCAACCGATGGAAGTCTCGATGCGGCTGTTGTCCTGGGCAGCCGGTGTTCGCTTCCGGCCGACGCGATGCTCACCGTGTTAGCCCGCCCCACCGAGACGTACTGGCAGGTGTCGACTGATTTTCCCGTAGTGGACTATCTGCGGGAGCACGGTAGGCCGGTGCGATCTTCGTGCGCCGGGGAGGAGTGGCTGCTCGACACCTACCAGACCGTGTTCTCCACCCATCCGGGAAGCACGGCCATGCCGAGCGCGGGGCGCCCCTTCACCCGGGAGCTGGTCGCCCGCCTCATCGCACGTGGAGTTGCGATTGCTCCCATCACCCTGCACACCAGCGGCACGTCGATCGAAGAGAATGGACTTCCGCTTTCGGAACGATTCTCCGTGCCCGCTTACACCGCACATCTCGCCAACGCCACCCGAGAGAGCGGTGGCCGGGTGATCGCGGTCGGGACGACGGTGGTTCGCGCATTGGAGAGTGCGATGACCGTGACCGGTCAGCTGCAGGGGGCCAGTGGCTGGACCGATCATGTGGTGTCCCCGGCCACTGGGGTGCAGGCCGTCGACGGGCTCATCACCTCCCTGCACGAGCCTCGGTCAAGCCATCTGTCGATGATGTCCGCCATCGCCGGACCGGAACTCCTCGCCCGAAGCTATGCGGAAGCCATTCAAGAGAAGTACTTGTGGCACGACTTCGGAGATATGCAACTTGTCTGGTGAATTCAGTATTCGGGCGGGTCGGACTCGGGCCGAGAGGCGGCGTATGCGCGCCGATGATCGCCGGATCCACGCGCGTGCGCGCGGGTAGGCTCCGTGACATGCGGATCTCCGTTTCCTCGGACATGGACGAACCCGTGGCCCAGTTCCTCCTCGCGGAGCTGCGCCGCCGCGGCCACGATGTACAGCCGCACGGGGCGCTGCTCCCCGGAGACAACGCGGAGTGGGCGCCGTGCTCGGAGGCGGCTGCCCGCGATGTCGCCGACGGCCGCTCCGACCAGGCGGTCGTGTGCTGCTGGACCGGTACGGGGGCCGCCATCGCGGCGAACAAGGTGCCCGGCGTGCGGGCCGCCCTGTGCGTCGACGCGTACACGGCGGACGGCGCCCGCCGTTGGAACGACGCCAACGTGCTGGCGCTCAGCCTGCGGTTGACCTCCGAGCCCTTGCTCAAGGAGATCCTTGACGCGTGGTTCACGGCCGAGGCCAGCCCGGACCCCGGCGACCAGGAGAACGTCGCCCATGTCGGGCGACTCGACCACCACCGGACCGCGCGCTGACCGTCCTCGTACGCTGCCCAGCGCAGGGTCGTTGCTGACGGAAAGGCTCCTCCTCGCGGCTCAGCCGTAGTGTCCGTCTGCCCTGTGGGCGCCGTGGGGGCGGGGGCCAGGAACCAAA
>NZ_JBQQCD010000030.1:0-54435 GCF_052245555.1 Streptomyces sp. KR80 | reverse complement strand
CGTACGACCCGCTGCTGGGCGTGGCGACCAGCGCCACCACGCAGGCGGTGCCCGGACCGTCCGACGGCCGCCCCGACGACCCGCACATCCACCGCCCCGCCGAGACCTCGTACACCGCCTGGCGGGCCCGCGCCGGCACACCGCTGTCCGACTGGTGGTATCCGGTGCGGCTGCGCGATCTGGACGGGGTCGAGGTCACGCTGGAGGCCGGGCGGTACGAGGCGGAGGCAGCCCGCCGGACGGGACGGCCCGAAACCGGGGCGCTGGCCCGCGCGACGCCGCTGGTGCACCGGCTCACCTACGGACACCCCTGGAGCGTGGGCCGGCTGCACACGGCCATCGACCGGCTGATCGAGCACGACCGGGAGGACCTGCGAGGTCTGCTGGACACGCCCCTGCTGCCGCCCGCGGCCGGAGACGGAGGCCCCGTTCCCACGAGCAGACCTCAGCTCGCCGCCTCCGTCCGCGACTATCTGCTGACCGGTCTCACCGACGGCCAGCGGGCCGCCGCGACCCGGATCGCCGCCGCCCGTACCCCGAAGGCCGCCGTCAACTCCGGCCTGTTGAACGATCAGCCGGAGCACGCCCGGGACACGGTGATGCGTGAGCTGCGCAACCGGCTGTGGCTGTCCCGGCCGGTCCCGGAGGACGCGAGCACCCGCGGTGGCACCGGCCCGTCGGGCTATCTGCGCCTGTCGGCCGGTGCCCCGGGCGGCGATGTCCCCGACACCACCTACGACGGCCGCCCGGTCCTGCATCCGTGGCTGCGCCTGCTGCTGCTCGACGAGCTGTCCGGTCCGCCGACCGGCTCGGAGGAGGAGTGGCAGTCCATCCACCGCGTACTCGCGGACTGGCACCACCGCCACGGCCAGCCGCTGGACTCGCTGTACCACCGGCTGTCGCTCGACCAACTCGATGAGGTGGTCCGCTACTTCATCGACGGTCTCGCCGCACCCGATCTGCGGCCGTGGCTGCGCGAGCTCTACCACGTGACCGCGGCCCCGCTCTACCGCGCCCAGCTGTCGGACGCCCCGCCGCACCGCCGCGCCGGTGAACTGGCCCGGGAGCACGCGCCCGAGGCGTACGCGGACCGCGACCGCGGCCGCCCTCTGGCGGAGCTGTCCGCCGCCCTGTGGCTAGCCGGTGATCCGCGCAACCGCCTTCCCCCGGGACGCCCCCAGCTCAACTACAAGATCGGCGCGATGTTCCGGCAGCTGGCCATGGCGGCCGACGCGGATGCCGACACGCTGCTGGACGAGGCCGCCCGCTACGCCGACTGACCGCTCGCCGGCCGACCGCCTCCGCCGACCGACCGCCTCGCCGACCGACCTCCTCGCCGAGGGAAGGGAACTCCGCCATGTCGCCTGGACCTTGGGTAGACGAACCCCCGTGGTGGGCCCGCTGGCCCTGGAACGCGGTGTCGGCCGTCGCCCTGCTCGCCCTCCTCGCAAGCGTCCTGGTCTGGGCGCTGCGGCCCGAGGACAGATCCTGCGCGCCCGGCGTCGACCGGGTGGGCGACCCGGAGCAGTGCATCGGCGTGACCGACGGCTCGCACCACTTCTCGGACGGCTCGAAGGAGTACGGGGACAACCTCGCGCACGTATCCGAGCTGATCCGCAAGGAAAACGCCCGCGTCATCGCGGCGAGCGGGAAGCAGAACGGCCCGAGTTACGTCAGCGTCGTCTATCTGATGCCGTTGATCCCCCGGCCCGGGGACTCGAACACGCCCGATTCCGTACGGCACGAGGTGCAGGGCGCGTACACCGCCCAGTACGAGGCCAACCACACCTACAAGTACGACGCGGCACCCAAGATCAGGCTGCTGCTCGCCAACAGCGGCACCACCGATGAGCAGCGCACCGCCGCCCTCGACCGGATCCGCGAGCGCATCGAGCCGGACCACATCGTCGCCGTCGCGGGCCTCGGCACCAGCACGGACGCCACGGAGAAGATGATCCGTACGATCACGGCGCACAAGGAGGACGGCGGGCTGCAACTGGCCGCCGTCGGCTCGGTTCTCACCGCCGACACGCTGAGCAGGGTCAGAGGCCTGGTACGGGCCGCCCCGACCAACTCCGACGAGGCGGCCGCCGCCGCGGCTCTCCTGCGCCGGAAGCCGTACGCCGACAAGCGGGTGCTGGTCATCCGGGACTCCCGGGGCGACGACCAGTACACCCGCACCCTGAGCGACGCGTTTCTGCGGGCCTTCCCCCGCGACCGGCTGGCCGGGGCGGTCGAGGAGTACGACTCGTCCCAGGGCGGCGTGGGCACCGCCTTCAAGACCCGGATGTCCCAACTGTGTGCCGCGCAGCCGGACGTCGTCTACTTCGCGGGCCGAGGCGTCGACCTGCCCCGCTTCCTCTCCCCGCTGAAGGGTCGTCCGTGCACCCACCGCGAGCTGGTCGTCCTCTCCGGGGACGACGTCTCGCAGTCGGCACAGGCCACGGGGTTCGACCAGATCAAGGAGACGCTGCGGAGCGGGAACGTACGGCTGCTCTACACCGGCCTGGCCCACCAGGGGGCCTGGGAGAAGCGGAAGAACGTCTTTCCCGGCTGGGGCGTGCAGTCCTTCGAGGGAAAGGGCCGGTACCGTACGGCGTTCTCCGAAGAGACACTCGACGACGGTCAGGCCATCATGGGCCATGACGCCGTGCTCACTGCGGTGCTGGGAGTGCGGCTCGCGGCCAGCCACTCGGACGCGAGCGGACGGGTCACCGGCTCGGACATCATTCAGATCTGGAACTCGCTGCACGGAGTGGAATCGGTGAAAGGCGCGAGCGGGATCATCTCCGTGCGCACGGACGGCTCCCCCGAGCGCAAGGCGGTGCCGATCATCGAGATAGAGCCGGACGGCACGGTGCACACCCTGGACGTCTCGGCCCGCTCCGGTGCTCCGCTGACCGAGGACGACATCCGGCCGCCCGACCAGGACCCCAGCTGACCGACGAGCGAGGGCGAGGAGCCGAGGGCGAGGAGCCGGCAATGCTGTTCGAGGTGTGGGCGCCTGAGAAGGAGCGGGTGGATCTCCATGCGGAGGGCGCCACGTACCCCATGGAGCGCGACCCGGCCCGCGCGGGCTGGTGGCGGGTGCAGGCACCCGCAGGGCATGGCACCCGCTACGGCTACGCGCTCGACGGCGGTCCCTCCCCTGGCCTCCGGCATGGGGGACCCCTGCCCGACCCCCGTTCCCGCCGGCAGCCGGACGGTCCGGACGGCCTCAGTGCCGTCGTCGACTCGTCCCGCTTCACCTGGCGCCACCCGTGGTACGGAAGGCCGCTGCCCGGCGCGGTGCTGTACGAGCTGCACATCGGCACCTACACCCGCGCGGGCACCTTCGACGCTGCAGCCGAACGACTGGGCCACCTGGCGGAGTTGGGGATCACCCACATCGAGCTGATGCCGGTGTGCCCCTTCCCCGGCACGCACGGCTGGGGGTACGAGGGCGTGTCGCCGTGGGCGGTGCACGAGCCGTACGGCGGACCGGACGGGCTGCGGCGCTTCGTCGACACGGCGCACGGGCACGGCCTTGGCGTGGTCCTGGACGTGGTGCACAACCACCTCGGGCCGTCGGGCAACCACCTTCCGGCGTTCGGGCCGTACTTCACCGACACCCACCACACCCCCTGGGGCGCGGCCGTGAATCTCGACGCGCCGGGCTCCGACGAGGTCCGCGCCTATCTGCTGGGCAGTGCGCTGGCCTGGCTGCGCGACTACCGTCTCGACGGCCTCCGCCTCGACGCGGTCCACGCCTTGCACGACACCCGCGCCCGGCATTTCCTGGCCCAGCTGACCGCCGCGGTGGACGGGCTGTCCGCGCGGACCGGGCGACCGCTCTTCCTCATCGCCGAGTCCGACCTCAACGACCCACGGACCACCACCCCGCGGGAAGCGGGCGGCCACGGTCTGCACGCACAGTGGAACGACGACTTCCACCACGCCCTGCACACCGCACTCACCGGGGAGTCCCAGGGGTACTACGCGGACTTCGCACGCGACCCGCTCGCCGCCCTCGCCAAAACCCTGGCCGGTGGCTTCTTCCACGACGGCACGTACTCCACGTTCCGGGGCCGCGCCCACGGCCACCCCCTGGACCCGCGCACCACCCCGGCGCACCGGCTGCTCGCCTACGCCCAGACACACGATCAGATCGGCAACCGGGCCCTGGGCGACCGGCTGTCCGCCCATCTCTCCCCTGGGCTGCTCGCCTGCGCCGCGGCGCTCGTCCTCACCTCCCCCTTCACCCCGATGCTCTTCATGGGCGAGGAGTGGGGGGCCCGCACGCCGTGGCAGTTCTTCACCGACCACACCGACCCGGAGCTGGCCGAGGCGGTACGCCGTGGCCGCCGCAGGGAGTTCGCCGCTCACGGCTGGGCCGAGACGGACATCCCCGATCCCCAGGACCCCGCCACCCGCGACCGCTCCTGCCTGGACTGGACGGAGCCGGAGCGAGAGCCGCACGCCCGACTTCTGGCCTGGCACCGCGAGCTGATCGCGGTGCGCCGCGCCCGCCCCGAGCTGACCGACGCGGACCTGTCGACGGTCCGGGTCGCGTACGACACGCAGCAGCGCTGGCTGACCGTACGGCGCGGCGACGTGCGGGTGGCCGTCAACCTCTCCGTGACGACGGCGAAGGTCCCGATCGGGACGGACCAGTCGGAAGTCCTGGCCGCATGGAAGCCCTGCACCCCGCCGACACCCGACGGCCTCCTCCACCTCCCCTCAGAGTCCGCTGCGGTCTTGGCCGCCACTTAGCTCGTCGTTGTTGCACTCCGGCGCGGTTTCGCGCCCTTCCTTGTTCGAGGCGCCGTTCGAGAACGTGCGACACCAGGTGCTATTGCCCCGTGGCCGCCAGGAGCGTCCGCGCCACCTGCACGAGTGCGGCGTTGTCAGCTGCGACGGAGCCGTCGGGCAGGAACAGGACATCTTCCAGGCCGATCCTCGCATCTAGGCCCAGCCGGGCCGCCACCCGCAGCACAGACCATGCGCCGCCTTCTTCTCCATGCAGCAGCACCGGTGTCGGCCGAACCGGGCCCAGCTCCTTCACCAGAGCCACGGCAGCTTCCCCGGCCGTGGCCGCATTGACGTCAGTGACCTCAGCCAGCACCCGCAGGACCCGACCCGGAAACGGCGAGGCGCAGAACCGGCGTGCCGCATCTGTTCCCGAATAGATGCCTGCTTCAACGCCAACTCCGCGGTCAAACAGCGCCTCAGCCACCTGCTCGGCGCCTTCCTCGTGCCAGTTCACCGAGGCATGGTCGGGCAGCACGGTCCAGGAACGCACCAGTGCCGCACGCTGCTCGGGGTCCGGGGCTGCCCATGCCCCGGTCGTGACCCCGATCTGCACATCAGGCGGGACGATACGACGCACCGCAGTCACCGCGTGCGCGACCACGTCCGGCTCCAGCGAATCAAGCCCCTCGGCATCTTTGGGGTGAAGGTGAATGTCTTCGGCCCCGGCGGCTACAGCCCGTGCGGCTTCCGCAGCCAGCTCGCTGGGCGACACAGGCAGAGACCGGCACTCCTCGCGCGCTCGCGCCCCGTTCAGACATACCTGCAGCATGGCCGCGACTATGCCAGCAACCACCGACACGCCCTACTCCGAACAGCTGCCTCCCCGCGACGTGGCCCCCATCTCGGTGTTCCATGGCCACGACCGCCATGGCCGTGACGACTCCGCGCGGAGGGACTCGCAATGACCACGGGACCAATGAAGTTCGGCACGACCAACGACGCCGGGACGGACAAGACCGAGCTGCGCGCCTCGGCCCCCAGGGAAGCTCTTGCCGTGACCTCCACGAGCTCTGTCGCGATCATCGCCGAGGCGCCCAAGGTCGGGGCGTTCGGGATCGCCCCGCAAGACCCGAATTCGACGGGGCTCTGGGGCCACGCCGGCCACGGGGTGATCGGGGGCAGCGAGGAGGGAACCGGTACGGAAGGGTGGTCCCATGGCGTATTCGGCGTGCGGGGGTTGACCGATCGCAACGGGCGTGCCGTCGTCGCGGTCGCGGGAGTGGCCTCCGGGGTGGACAGCGTTGGGGTGCTCGGCGAGGCGAACTTCGGCCCCGCGGCGTACGGCGTCTGGGGCAAGGCCACAGAGGGCTGGGCCGGATACTTCAACGGGAGGGTGGCCGTCAACGGCAACCTGACCAAAGCCTCCGGCGGGTTCGAGATCGACCACCCGCTCGACCCGGAGAACCGCTACCTGCGGCACTCCTTCGTGGAGTCCGACGAACAGCTGAACATCTACAGCGGCACGGTCGTGACGAACAGCGACGGGGCGGCGGTCATCGAGCTGCCGGAGTACTGCGAGGAGCTGAACGAGGACTTCCGGTACCAGCTCACGGTCGTCGGCTCCTTCGCCCAGGCGATCGTGTCGGAAGAGGTCCGCGACAACCGGTTCACCATCGCCACCGACCGCCCCGAGGTGAAGGTGTCATGGCAGGTCAGCGGCGTCCGGCGGGACCGTTTCGTGCGGGCGCACCCGTTCGTTGCGGAGGAGTCCAAGCCGGAGGAGGAGCGCGGTACGTATCTGCATCCTGAGGCTTGGGGCAAACCGGAGGAGGCGGGGGCGGGGCACGCGCGCGAGCACTGCGCGAGGCGCACGAGAGCCTTCGCCAGTTCGGGCCGGACCAGTTCGGCCTCCGCCGCTAGAGAGACGACGAACGCGGCTGTGATCCAATTGCCTTCCGGGCAGCCAGCAATTATGGGGGGATCATGTCGGCCGAAGCTGACGGCTCTGGTGCGTGCCTGGCGTGTGACCTCATCGCCGGAGCCGCGCCGCTACCGGGCGGGACGGTCCTCCGCACGGCGCACTGGGTTGTCGAGCACTGTGTCGGGCCACTGGGTGTGGGCACCATGGTGGTCAAGCCGGTCAGGCACGTGGTCCACCTCGCAGCTTTGACAGCAGAGGAGTCCAACGAACTCGGTCCTCTGCTGCAGCGAGTCAGTCAGGCCGTTACTTCGGTCATGGAACCTGAGCAGGTGTACGCCTGTCTTTGGTCGCATGCAGGGGCGAGGCCTGGACACATCCACTTCGTCGTTCAGCCCGTCCTCAAGAAGGACATGGGGGAACACGATGCCTACGGACCAGCTCTGCAAATGGCTATGTTCACCGTCGGCCGTTCCCCGGACGATGCGCACGTGAACGAGGTATGCCGCCGCATAAGGGCTGCGCTCGCCGGTCGGGCGTGCTGAGCACGTCGACCCAGTGCACCAGACGGGCAGGCCTGGCGCGCACCCCCCGAACGGCGTTGCCGCACCACGTCACTCCACGATCGCGAGTTCCCGGGGCGTGTTGTTGAGGCGGCGACCGCCGGCCTCCGTGACGGTGACGATGTCCTCGATCCGTACGCCGAACCGCCCCGGCAGATAGACCCCCGGCTCGACGGAGAAGCACATCCCAGGCACCAGCGTCTGCTCCTCCCCTTCGACCATGTACGGCGGCTCATGCGTGGTCACGCCGATGCCGTGCCCGGTGCGGTGGATGAACCGCTCCCCGTACCCGGCCTCCGTGATGACCGCCCGCGCCGCCCGGTCCACCTCCTGGCAGGCGATCCCGGGCCGTACCGCCTCGAAGGCGGCCTGCTGCGCCGCGCGGACGACGTCGTGCACGGCCTGCTCCTCGGCGGTCGGCTCGCCGACGTGGACCGTACGGGAGGTGTCGGAGCCGTAGCCGTGCTTCAGGCCGCCGAAGTCGAGGACGACCATGTCACCCTGCCGGATCACCCGATCGCCCGCCTCGTGGTGGGGGTCGGCGCCGTTCGGCCCCGAGCCGACGACGGTGAAGTCGACCTGGGAGTGGCCGAGTTGGGTCAGCAGATGGGCGAGTTCCGTGGCGATGTCGGACTCCCGCCGGCCGGTGAAGCGAACGCGGAGGATCTCCTCGTACGCGGCGTCGGCGGCGGCTCCGGCAGCCGCGAGCCGTTCGAGCTCGGCGGCGTCCTTGACCGCACGCAGCATGGGCAGGCAGTCAGTCAGTGCCGCGTAGCCGATGCCGGGCAGGGCGTCGCGGAGCCCGAGCAGGTGCAGCGCCCAGGCGTTGTCGCTGATGCCGTAGCGCCCCGAGGGGTCCAGCAGCGGAGCGGCGACCGCGTACGGGTCCTTGCCGTCCGTCCAGTCGCGGATGGTGAGCGCCCCCGCCCCGGTCGCCCGCTCCGCGTCGCCGCGCTCCAGGGTGGGTACCACGAGCACCGGGTCGTGTCCCGCCGAGAGGACCAGCAGGGTGAGCCGCTCGGTGACGGCCGTCGGCTGATAGCCCGTGAGGTGCACGAGATCCGGCCCGGGGGTGACCAGCAATCCGGCGAGCCCAGCCTCGTGGGCGGCCCGGGCGGCACGCTCCATTCGCCGGGCGTAGTCCTCGGTGGTGAAGGGGGCGGGCACGTCGCTCATCCGGTCTCCTCATCGGTGTTCGACCTCTCCTCCGAGCATCCCAAGGCCACGACCCACGCGGTACCGGGAGTCAGCCCTCCAGGGCCATCCGGACGCCGAGAGCCACCAGCACACCGCCCGAGACCTGCTCCAGCCGACGCCGCACTGCGGCCCGGTCGAAGAGCTTCTTCATCCGGCCGACGAACCAGACGTACAGGCCGTAGTAACCGATCTCGAAGACCGCCCAGAGCGCGGCCAGCGCGACCATCGTCGGCAGCTCGGGGGCACCCGCCGGGACGAACTGGGGAAGGAAGGACATGGCGAAGACCGCGCACTTCGGGTTGGCCAGGTTCATCAGCAGCCCGGCGCGGTAGGCGCGCCAGGACGGCACCTGCGCCTCCCGCGCGGGACCGTCGGCCGCCCCCGCCCCATGGCCACGCCGCGCGGACCGGATGGCCTGCACCCCGAAGCCGATCAGGACGACGGCGCCGACGACCCGCATCACGTCGTACGCGACCTGGGAGGCCGCGAGCAGCGCGGTGAGCCCGAAGGCCGCCACCACACCCCAAATGAAGACCCCGGTCTCATTGCCGAGCACGGTGAGAAACCCGGCGCGCCTGCTCTGCAGCGACTGCCGGATGATCAACACGGTGCTCGGTCCAGGAGAGGCGGCGATCAGCAGGCAGGCGCCGAGGAAGGCGAGAAGGGTGCTCAGCATCCCGCCATCGTCGGCCCGCCCCCACCTGCCGCGCCAGCGAATTTGATCCCAGTTGCGGGTGAGCGTAGTCAGAATGAGATGGCCCGCACCCCAGGCAGGTCGCCGAAAGCCGCCTTGGCGTCAATGGTCACGATGGTGCGCACGGTGGCAGCGGCGGTCGCAGCGATGAGCAGGTCGTGAGCGCCTCGCGGCTGTCCGGCGCGGCGGACATGGGCCAGCAGGCGAGCATGGACCCGTGCAGTATCGGTGGTGTAGTCCTCCACCGGGACCAGAGCGAGGATGCCGTCGACGAACTCCTGGCGCCGGTCGCGGTCGCCGTCGTTGGCGAGCTCCACGCTGTACTGCAGCTCGGCGACCGTCACGGCCGCGAGTGCCACGTCGTCGTCCCCCTCCATGAGCGCCCCGAGGTCCGTCACGCCGCGCTCGGCTCGGATCAGGACACCGGTGTCGAGGATCAGGCGTCGGGCCACATCGCGCTCGTCTCGTCAGAGAGCAGGTCGCGGACGGAGGCAACATCCTCGGCGAAGGCCGGGTCGGGGCGGTGGCTGGCGAAGAAGTCCTTCAGCGCGGCACCGTTCCCGGCCGAGGCCGGGCCGAGCGTGGCCAGCCTCCGGCCTCCACGCGTGATCACGATGGTCTCGCCATGCTCGGCACGGTCCAGGACCGACGCGAAGTTCCTCGATACTTCGGTCGCAGTCATTGTCCTCATGGAAATATCTGATTCCTCCCGCTCGATGGGAAGTCGGTCGAGCTCCGGCCGGTCGCCCCAACGGATTGCCCAGCAGGCGGGACACACCGCCGGCGGCTTACGGTGCCAGCATGGCGATGCTGACCGTGGGCACCGAGAACGACACCCCCATCGAGCTCTACTACGAGGATCACGGCCAGGGCAGGCCGGTGATCCTCATCCATGGCTGGCCACTGAGCAGCCGGTCCTGGGAGTACCAGGTGGGCCCGCTGGTGGATGCCGGGTACCGGGTGATCACCTACGACCGCCGCGGTTTCGGAAAGTCCTCCCAGCCCTGGGGCGGTTACGACTACGCCACCTTCACCGCCGATTTGCACACCCTGGTGGAGTACCTGGACCTGCGTGATGCGGCGCTGGTCGGCTTCTCGATGGGCGGCGGCGAGGTGGCCCGGTACATCGGCGCGTACGGGACGCGGCGGGTCACGAAGGCCATCTTCGCCGCGGCCGTGACTCCGTATCTGCACAAGTCCGACGCCAACCCGGACGGCGCGTTCGACGATGCGACCATCGCCACCTTCGAGGACAACGTGATCCGCGACCGGATTGCCTTCGTGGACCTCTTCTGCACCACCTTCTTCGCCGCGGGCGAACGGCACGATCTGGTCAGCGAGGTGCAACGCGCATATCACCGTGACATCGCCGCGGCCGCCTCCCCCAAGGGCACGCTCGACTGCATCGCCGCATACTCACGCACCGACTTCCGCGACGACCTCGCGAAGTTCACCGTGCCCACGCTGGTCGTCCACGGCGACTCGGACGCGATCGTGCCGCTCGAGGCCAGCGGGAAGCGTACGCACGAGGCCGTCGCGGGCAGCCGGTTCGTGGTCATTGAGGGCGGCCCGCACGGGATCAACACCACGCACCACGCACAGTTCAACGAAGCCCTGCTGGACTTCCTGAAGGCCTGAGGCCGCTCAGACGCGGTTGAGCTCCGCCCGGACGGTCTTGCCGACGGGGAACCGGTCGACGACCGTCCAGCGAGCCGCCAGGGCGGAGACGAGAACGAGCCCTCGCCCCGCCTCGCAGTCGCAGGGTGGGACGGAGACGGCGACGGGTAACGGCGGTCGCCGCTCGGTACGGGTGTCACTGACCTCGATCCGGAGCGTGTCGGGCAGCAGGCTGAGGCACATCTCGAAGTCCCGCCCCGGGACCCGGCCGTGGGTCACCGCGTTCGCGGCGAGCTCGGCGACGATCAGGGCGGCGCGGTCGGAGAGCTCGGTGCGGAGGGGGATGCCCCACTCCTCCAGTCGGCGCAGAGTGAGATGCCGGGCGAGGCGCGCCCCGAGTCGAGTGGAGCTGAAACGCCGCCTGAACATACTGACGGTGACGGGGAGTTGAGGATGAGCTTGGACTGGCATGCACCCACGATGACGGTCCCGAGGGCTGTTGACCAGGCTTACGACTCGTACGCAGGGTCAGCGTACGGGTACTCAGGGTGGACAGTACGAGTAACTGACCGTAATGATGGGCGAATTGATCGGAGGGCCGGGGCGTACCGGAGGTGGGCGGGACATGTCGGGCAACAACGAGCCGGAATCGTCGGGCAGCCTCAAGGCGTTCGGCGCCGTGGCCAAGGTATTTCGCGAACGGGCAGGCCTGACCCAGGAGGGCCTGGCCCCACTGGTGCGGTACTCACCGCAGACGGTCGCCTCGATCGAGCAGGGACGGCGCCTGCCACCAGCGGACTTCGTCGAGCGGGCGGAGGAGGCGCTGGACGCGTTCGGGACGTTACGGGCGGCGGCGCGGCACCTTTCGCGCCAGCCGGGGTTGGCGTCCTGGTTCCGCCATTGGGCGGGGCTTGAGGAACAAGCGGTCAGCTTGGCCATGTACGAGTGTCGGGTTATCCCCGGGCTCTTACAGACCGAGGCGTACATCCGCACGATCGTTTTGAGCGTCCCCCCGCCGCCCACCGAGGAATTGGTCGAGGAGCGGATCGCCGCCCGACTCGCCCGTCAGAAGCTCCTCCACCGCAAGCCACCCATCGCGTTCAGCTTCATCGTCGAGCAAGCCCTCCTCGAACGGCATACGGGCGGCATCGAGGTCACCAAGGAACTCATCGACCATCTACTCGCCTGCGCCGAACTGTGGAATGTTGAGCTCCAGATCATGCCGCTGCACCAGCCGGACCACGCGGGCCACGACGGTTCCCTGCAAGTGCTCGAGACACCGGACCACCAGTGGCTCGGCTACACCGAGGGCAACCGTCACAACCAGTTGATCTCTGACCCGAAAGGGGTCAGCGTGATGCTCCAGCGCTATGCCAAGATGCGCTCACAGGCTCTCACCCCAGCGGACTCCGCGAGTCTGCTCACGGAAATGCGAGGAGCGCTATGAGCACCAGCGAGCTGGCGTGGTTCAAGAGCAGCTACAGCGGCCCCGAGGGCGACAGCTGCGTCGAAGTCGCCCTCTCCTGGCGCAAGTCCAGCTACAGCAGCGGCGACGGCGACGACTGCGTCGAGATCGCCACTTCCCCCGAGACGGTCCACGTCCGGGACTCCAAGGACAAAGACGGCCCGCAGCTCGCCTTCTCCCCCGCCACCTGGTCAGAATTCGTCGCGTACGTCGCCGACCGGAGCTGACAGCAAGGCCTACGCGGGCGTGCCGCCCAAGGAGTAAGGCATGAGCAAGTCATCGGCCGCCCCCGCGGCGCCGGAGGAGCTGCGGCGGCAGCTCGGAGTCTTGGACGCGGTGGTGATCGGCCTCGGGTCGATGATCGGCGCGGGGATCTTCGCCGCGCTGGCACCGGCGGCGCGCGCAGCCGGGTCGGGGCTGCTGGTCGGACTGGCCCTCGCCGCCGTGGTCGCGTACTGCAACGCCACCTCCTCCGCACGGCTGGCCGCCCGCTACCCCGCCTCCGGCGGCACCTACGTCTACGGCCGCGAGCGCCTCGGCGACTTCTGGGGCTATCTGGCCGGCTGGGCCTTCGTGGTCGGAAAGACGGCCTCCTGCGCGGCGATGGCGCTGACCGTCGGCGCGTACGCGTGGCCCGACCAGGCGCATGCCGTAGCGGCGGCCGCAGTGGTGGCGATGACCGCGGTCAACTACGCCGGGGTGCAGAAGTCCGCCTGGCTCACCCGGGCGATCGTCGCCGTCGTGCTGGCGGTGCTCGCGGCCGTGGTGGTCGCCTGCCTGACGTCCGATACGGCCCAGGCGGCGCGGCTGGACGTCGGCGCGGATGCGTCGCTCGGCGGGGTGTTGCAGGCCGCAGGGCTGCTGTTCTTCGCCTTCGCCGGGTACGCGCGCATCGCCACCCTCGGCGAGGAGGTCCGCGACCCGGCCCGCACCATCCCCCGTGCCGTACCGCTCGCTCTGGGCATCACGCTCGCCGTCTACGCGGCGGTCGCCGTCGCCGTTCTGACCGTCCTGGGCGGCGGTGGCCTCGGCGCGGCGGCCGCACCGCTCGCCGACGCCGTCCGCGCCGCCGGACTTCCCGGCCTGGCGCCGGTGGTACGCGTCGGCGCCGCGGTCGCCGCGCTCGGCTCGCTGCTGGCTCTCATCCTGGGGGTCTCGCGGACCACCCTGGCGATGGCCCGCGACCGGCACCTGCCGCACGTACTGGCCGCGGTCCACCCGCGCTTCGCCGTGCCGCACCGCGCCGAACTGGCGGTCGGCGCGGTGGTCACGGTCGTGGCGGCGACGGCGGATGTGCGCGGGGCGATCGGGTTCTCGTCCTTCGGCGTGCTGGCCTACTACGCCATCGCCAACGCCAGCGCATGGACCCTCACCCCGGCCGAGGGCCGCCCGCCCCGCCTCATCCCCGCTGCCGGACTGATCGGCTGCCTGGTACTGGCCTTCGCCCTCCCGCTCACCTCGGTAATCTCCGGAGCCGCAGTGCTCGCCGTCGGCACCGCCGCCTACGGAGTACGCCGCACGATCACCACCCGCCGAACGCCGTAGCCTCACCGCCGCGCGTATCACGCCCGGTCGAGTCCCCGCCCTGAGGCCGGCTGCCGCGGCAGGCACCTTCCGCGATCTCTGCTTAAACTGAGCCAAACAAGGGTGCTCGTGACAAACCGGACCTACCGTGCGCTATCAGCGGTCGCTCGTACCGGCACTCGCCCTGATGCTCGTGGTACTGCCCGCAGGGAGCGCCTGGGCTCAGGGCGATGAGGTTCCGCGCGGGCCGACGTTCGGTGCGCGCGCCCTGCAGGCGCTGATCGACGGCATCCAGTTCGGCGTCATCATCGCGATCACCGCGGTCGGCCTGTCGCTGGTATTCGGCACCATCCACCTGATCAACTTCGCGCACGGCGAGCTCGTCACCATCGGCGCCACGTTCGCGTTCTTCCTCAACGTCACCCCGTCCGGGCCGCGTTGGCACCTGATCCCCGCCGCCCTCGCCGCGGTCGCCTTCGGTGCCGTACTGAGCGGGCTGATCGAGCGCGGCATGTTCCGGCCATTGCGGGCCCGGGGCACCGGGCTGATCAACCTGTTCATCGTCACCATCGGCTTGTCGCTGCTGCTGCGGCACGTCGTCCTCGTGCTCTACGGAACGCGGCCGTCCTCGTACGCCCAGTACGACATCCAGCGCGCCATCGACCTCGGCCCGGCGGGCATCACCCCACGTGACCTGACCGTCACTGTGCTGTCGGTCCTCGTCCTGCTCGGCGTCGCCGCGCTGCTGCAGAAGACCCGGATCGGCCTCGCCATCCGTGCCGTCTCCGTCAACCGGGACCTCGCGGCGGCCTCGGGCATCGATGTGCAGCGCGTGGTGCTGGTGGTCTGGATGCTCGGCGGCGCCCTGGCCGCACTCGGCGGGGTGTTCTTCGGCCTGGTCGAGATCATCAACTGGGACATGGGCTTCAAGCTGCTGCTGCTGATGTTCGCCGGGATCATCCTCGGCGGGCTCGGTTCGGCCTACGGCGCGATGGTGGGCAGCCTCGTCATCGGCATCGTGGCGCAGATGTCCACCCTGTGGTTCCCCGCCGATCTGCAGTACGCCTGGGCACTGCTGGCGCTCATCGTCGTGCTGCTCGTCCGTCCGCAGGGGATCCTCGGCCACCGGGAACGCGTCGGGTGAGGGGTGCGGCATGGACTTCTCGGTCATCCTCTCCGACGCCCTTCGGGCCGGTTTCGGGCCCATCGCGGCCATCTACGCGCTCGCCGCGTTGGGGCTGAACCTGCACTTCGGCTACACCGGGCTGCTCAACTTCGGCCAGGTCGGTTTCATGCTCGTCGGCGCCTACGGGCTGGCGATCACGGTGGCGACGTTCGGCGGTCCGATGTGGGCCGGTGTCCTGGCCGGGGTGGCCTGCGGGATCGTCCTCGCCGTCCTGCTCGGCCTGCCGACTCTGCGGCTGCGCGCCGACTACCTCGCCATCACCACCATCGCCGCCGGGGAGACGCTCCGGCTCTTCTACCGGTCCAGCTGGGCCGAGCCGGTCACCGGCGGCGTGTTCGGGCTGCAGCGGTTCGCCAACGACTTCTACGCGATCAACCCGGTCCCGCGGGGGACCTACGGCGTGTGGCTGGTGCAGTTCAACGCCCGTGACGTGTGGGTGCTGATCGTCGCGTGGTCACTGGTGGCCGTGGTCGCAGCGCTGCTCGCCCTGCTGGTGCACAGCCCGTGGGGCCGCGTCATCCGGTCGATTCGCGAGGACGAGGACGCCGCGCGCAGCCTGGGCAAGAACGTCTACGCGTACAAGATGCAGAGCCTCGTACTCGGCGGCGTGATCGGTGCGGTCGCCGGAATGCTGCAGGCGATCCAGGTGCAGTCGGCGAACCCGGACAGCTTCGACCCGGTCGTCACGTTCTTCCTCTACACCCTGCTCGTGCTGGGTGGCGCCGGGCGGATCCTGGGTCCGATCGTGGGCTCGGTCCTGTTCTGGTTCGTGCTGACCTTCGTGGACAGCATGCTGCGGCAGGCCATCGACGTCGGCTACATCCCCTCGGACGTGATCAGCGCGTCGGAGATCGGTGCCGTTCGCTTCGCCCTCGTCGGGGTCGCTCTGATGCTGCTCATGGCGTTCCGCCCGCAGGGCCTCCTCGGCAGCCGGAGGGAGATGATGCTCAGTGCCCGCTGACACTGCCGCCGCCGGGCGCCTCGCGGGGCTCGCGCCGGAGCCCGGGGTGCGCAAACCCGACCCGCTGCTCGTCATCGATGAGGTGACCCGCACCTTCGGTGGTCTCGTCGCCGTGGAGGTCAGGCATCTCGAGGTGCAGCGCGGGGCCATCACGGCTCTCATCGGGCCCAACGGCGCCGGGAAGACGACGCTGTTCAACGTGGTGAGCGGGTTCGACCGGGCCGACGGCGGCCGATGGTCGTTCGAGGGGCGCCCGCTCACCGGCCGTACGGCGCACCAGGTGGCGCGGCGCGGGCTGGTCCGTACGTTCCAGCTCACCAGGACGCTGGCCCGGCTCACCGTGCTGGAGAACATGAAGCTCGCGGCGACCGGGCAGCTCGGCGAGCGGATTCTGCCCGCGCTCCTGCCGCCACTGTGGCGCCGGGAGGAGCGGGAGATCGAGCGCAGGGCCGACGAGCTGCTGGACCGGTTCCGGCTGGGGCAGCTGCGTGACGACTACGCGGGCACGCTCTCCGGCGGGCAGCGCAAGCTGCTCGAGCTGGCCCGCGCGCTGATGGCCCGGCCGACCATGGTGCTGCTCGACGAGCCGACGGCCGGGGTGAACCCGGCGCTGACCCAGTCGCTGCTCGGGCACCTCACGCAGCTGCGTGACGAGGGCCTGACCGTGTGCTTCGTCGAGCACGACATGGACGTGGTGATGGGCATCAGCGACTGGGTGGCCGTCATGGCCGGCGGCCGTCTGGTGGCCGAGGGCCCGCCGCACACGATTGGCCGGAACCCCGCCGTCGTGGACGCCTACCTGGGCAAGCAGCACGACGAACCGGAGGCGACCGAGGAGACTGGGGAGGAGGAGTAGCCGATGTCCTCGAAGAACAAGCCCGGCCCGGTGCTGAACGAGCCCGGCCCGGTGCTGGCCGCCGACGAGATCGTCGCCGGGTACGTGCCGGGAGTCGACGTGCTGCGTGGCTGCAGCATCGAGGTGTGGCCAGGCGAGCTGGTCGGGGTGATCGGGCCCAACGGAGGCGGCAAGTCGACCCTCGCGAAGGCGATCTTCGGCCTGCTCCGGGTGCGCAGCGGGACGGTGTCGCTGCACGGCGAGAAGGTCACCAACCGGCCCGCACACGAGCTGGTCCGCCGGGGCGTCGGGTACGTGCCGCAGTTGCAGAACGTCTTCCCCGCGCTGACCGTCGAGGAAAACCTGCAGATGGGCACGTATCTGCGGCCCAAGGCCTACGCTCTACGGGCCGCCTCCGTGGAGGAGCTCTTCCCCGTGCTGGCCGCCCGCCGGAAGCAGAAGGCCGGTTCGATGTCCGGCGGCGAGCGGCAGATGCTCGCGATGGCCCGCGCGCTCATGATGGAGCCGCAGGTACTGCTGCTCGACGAGCCGTCGGCCGGTCTGTCCCCGGTCTACCAGGACCAGGTGTTCGACCGGGTCAAGGAGATCAACGGCGCCGGCGTCGCTGTGCTCATGGTCGAGCAGAACGCCCGCAGGTGCCTGCAGATCTGCAACCGTGGCTACGTCCTCGATCAGGGGCGCAACGCGTACACCGGCGCGGGCATGGACCTGCTGCGCGACGAGAAGGTGATCGAGTACTACCTCGGCACCCTCGCCCGCGTCCGTTGAACGTCTGCGTCCCCCAGCAGTAGCTGGGGGACGCAGCTGTCCGGCGGTCACTGACCGGTGCTCTCCTCGGTGCGCACCGTGCTCAGCTTGCCGCTCTCGTCGTAGGTGTACACCTCGATCGTCGCCTTACCGGGTTCGCCGGCGTCGGTGTAGTCGAGCGGGCCGCTCAGGCCGTCGTAGTCGATGTCCTTGCCTGCTGCGAGCAGCCGCTTGCAGTCGGCGAACGAGTTGCACTTCTCGCCGTCCTTGGTGATCCCGTTGATCTCCTTGACGAACTCACCCGGATCATCCGACTCCGCCTTCTCCGCGGCGAGCGCGATGGTCGTCACGCAGTCGAACGCCTGCGGCGCGAACTGCAGCTCCTTCAGGTCGGGCGCGAACTTCTTCAACGCCGCGAAGTACTCCTCGTTGGGCACCGATGCCGGTGCCGTGCCCTTCATCCCGGCGAGCCGGGCGGGGTCGTCCTTGGCGACCAGCGAGGCCAGCTCCTCACTGCGCAGCCCGTCGGCGCCGTACACGCCGATCTGCTGCGGCCCGAGATCAGCCTCGATCAGGCCTTGCAGGATCTGGGTGCCCTCCTCGAAGGCGATCACCACGGCGGCGTCCGGATTGGCGTTCCGCACCTTCTGCACGGTCTGGTCGAAGTTCGTCGCCTTCGGGTCGTAGGTCTCGGCGAGGGCCACCGTCGCGCCCTCGTCCTCCAGCGCCTTCCTGGTGGCGTCCAGCAGGCCACGCCCGTAGTCATCGGCACGCGCGACCAGAGCGACCCGGTCATGGCCGTCCTCGCGCACCACCTTCGCCAGCACCGGACCCTGCAGGATGTCACTCGGCGCGGTACGGAAGTAGAACCCGCCGTCGTCGTAGTCGGTGAACGTGGGCGCGGTGTTCGACGCCGAGCACTGGACCACGCCGGCTCCGGTCACCCGGTCGATGAACGACAGGGACATGCCGGAGGCCGCGGCGCCGATGATCGCGTCCACGTCGCCGGCGAGGACCCGGTCGGCCGACTGCGCGGCTACCGCCTCGACGCCTGCCTCGTCACCGGAGAGCACGGCCGGTATCGGCTTGCCGAGCACGCCACCGGCGTCATTGATCGTCTCGACCCCGAACTTCACCGACTGGATCTGCGGCGGGCCGAGGAAAGCCAGCTGCCCCGTCTCCGGCAGGACATAGCCGAGCTTGAGCACACCGTCGCTCCCACGGGTCGGCGCTGCGCCCTCGTCATCGCCGTTCCCGCAGGAGACAACCAGCAGAGCAGAAAGAGCGGACGCACTCAGGAAGATCGCGGACCGCCATATCGACGCTCGCATGTCCGCCTCCCCATGTTTCAAGGGTGGGTGGGCGGCCGACAGGGCGGTCGATGCCGGGCAGACCCTGCTGCTCGGCGAAAGGCACGCGTCTTCCGCCCGGCTTCTGCTACGAGAGTAGATCCGATCTCCGGCCGCGGCGACGCGACCATCACGGATTCGACCAGGTCGAGCCCGAGAGCGCGCACGCCGCCCCGCGCCCGTGATCCGAGCACGCCCGCATACGTGCGCATGGTCTCCAGAGCACGATGTTCTGATCTTGGGGGACGAGGCCGACGGGGAACGCTGACCCCCAGCGGAGACCCAGCACCTGTTCTGGCTCATCAACCCCCTGACGTGGGTGGACGTCTGGCCGTACGCTGGTCGGCACGGTCAGTGGGAACGCGATGAGACTGGTGGCGGTCGGGAGGTCACGGGGGTGGAAGGGCGCAGCCCTGCGCGGGTTCGCAATGAGCTGGTGGCTGACGTCGTCGACGTACTCCAGGACTCGGCCACGATGCGACACACGACCAGTGCCGACTTATTGGTAACCATGCTGAGCCAGGAACTGGGCTCGCCTGTCGAGCCCATGCGGAACGAGACGCTGCGTCCGTGGCTGCTGCAATTCGTCGAGAAGTGCGCGCGAGTCCTGGATGGGCTGCAGTGCCTGGTGCGCTGCCTGGGCTATGTCGAGCAGCAGTCCGCCGCCGTGACGGCGCTGCGGCGCCTGGTGGACGAGTGGGAGGCCGTCGACTTCTTCGACGGCGCCGACCTGCATCCCCTGCGGCCCGTCCTCCAGGAGATGCGGTCCCCGGCCACGCTGGCGGCGATGGCGCGCCGGGCCAGCCGCTCGCGCACCCAGGAGCTGCCCACCTGGTGCGACACGGGCTGGGCGGTGTTCTTACGCCTGGCGGGCGACAACTCGGCGGCGAAGGAACTGCCGGTGAGCATGGCGTTCCTGTCCCTGGCCGCCGACCAGCTCATGGAGGACGGCCAAACTGAGGCGGCCGAGCGGCTGCGCCGGTGGAACCGTCGGCAGGCCAGCGCCTGGGGGCTGGAGGACAAGATGGTGGAGTGGCAGCGCAGCGGCGTCGCCGAGCCGGCCCCCTCGCTGCTGCCGGCGTATCTGATGATCCAGTTCGAGCCCGACGGCGTGGATCGCGACCGGTACTACCTCTCCCACTGGCGCCAGTCGGACGCGGAAGGCTGGCATCCCGTCCCGGGCGAGACGCTGCACCTGCATCGCGACGAGCTTCCCTCCGAGGTGGAACTGCTCATCGAGCAGACGGAGGAACGCTGGTCAGACCTGCGGCAGCCCGTGATGCTCGAATTCATCCTGCCGTGGGAATTGCTGGGGGAACCCGTCGAGTGGTGGCACAAGGAGTCGGACTCGCCCTTCCCTACTCCCCTGGTGATGGACTACACGGTCCTTGTCCGTAGCTTCGAGCGCCTGCGCAAGGCGGCTTGGCACCGGCCCTGGCACAACAAGTGGCGCCAATTCAAGGACAGGCCAGCGGACACTCACTCGTACTGGAACCGTCCGGGCCACTCGCACTTCCATCTGGAGCGGGAGTTGAAGGAGGACGGGCACGCCGTCTGTCTGGTGCTCAGCGAGCCGCCGGGCACCGACTCCCTCTCCAGCCGCCAGGAGTACGTGGCCGGCCTGCGGGCGGGCGTGCCGGCCATGATCTGGCACCGCGGCGACTGCTCCGATCCCGCCTTCAAGGAAGCGGTGGCCGACATCGTGCAGGACCGCGGGCTGGCCGGGCTGCTGGAGCGGACCGGAAGATGGCGCAAGGAAGCGCTGGCCATGGGGCCAGAGGGGTGGGACAACCACGTGGGACGCCATCTGGCGATCCTGCTCGACGATCCGGAACGCAGGCCCGTGCCTCCGGGACCCGACCATTCGCGGGTGAAGCCGTGAACCGGTCGGCCGGGTCACCGGTCCACGGATCGCCCGCCCACGGCGTAAGGGGGTGACCTGGGATGAACGAGCGCGCACGTACTGGCCCGCCGCTGTTTCACACCGCCTCTGGCATGCTTGCGCGCACACCCTGCGCGAGCCCCCGTACGCACTTGCTTCAGGAGTGGCCGCGCTGCGAGGCTTTGCCCGTGCCTGTCACGCATGCCCGGAGTCTGCGGGACTCCGCGACATTCTCATCGTCACTTCGGCGCCTTGAGAGCACACATGCACGATGACGGTGGCCAGCGATCGGCACGGGCTGCGCGGGCACGCCGCGAGGCCGCTCACGTCCTGAGTCGGCTCGGGCAGCCGGGCGAGCAGGAGCCCGCGGAAGCTGTTCTCGTCATCGACACGCACCCGACGATGCGGGTGTGGGACCGGGCGGTCGAAGACGATCTGGTCGAGGAGCTGGAGCGGGCGGGGTACTTCACGCAAGTGCGGGTGGTGCGCCTGCTCGGAACCGACGAGACGGATCCGGCACGGGTGAGTGCCGAGGGGCCAATCGGCCCCGTCCCCGCTGACGCGCGCCGGGTGGTGCTGGTACTGACCGACGGTCTGGCGGCAGGCTGGCGGCTCGGCGCCGTGCAGCCGCTGCTGCGAAGATGGGGGCGTACATGCCCCGTCGCCGTGGTGCACCTGCTGCCCCAGCATCTGTGGTTCCGCACGGGGCTGGATGTGTACCGCGTCCGCATCCGTGCCCCCCGCGCCTGGGTGGCCAACAGCGCCTGGGACTGGGAGGAACGCGAACCCCCGGCCGGGTTACGGGACCCCGACGAGCCCGATGCCGAGGCAGACGACGCCGCCGTCGTCGTACCCGTCCTCGCCCTGACGGGCCGCTGGGCCGCCGCCCTGACCCATCTGGTGTCCGGACCGGAGCCTCAGTGGCTGGACCTGTCCGCCATCCAGGCACGCGAGTGGAAGAGCAGGCCCGACGCGGCACGCGCCCTCCCCTGGGCGGAGGACGTGCCCGACCCGCACAGCACGGTTCCCGCCGCGGAACGGGTCTCCGATTTCAGAGCGGCCGCCAGCCCCACGGCCTTCACGCTCGCAACCCGGCTGTCCGCCGCGCCACTGAGCCTGCCCGTCATCCGCAAGATCGTCGGGACCACCCCGGACGCGGGTCCGGTCCACGTCTCCGAACTGCTGACAAGCGGTCTGGTCCGGCCCACCCGGACGCAGGACGAGGGGGCGACGGACGTGGTGTTCACCTTCGCTCCCAGCGTCCGCGAGGAGCTCCTGGCGCTGGGGCGCCGCAGCGCCACCGCACGGGTCCTGCACGACGTACGCGCGTTATTCGCCGAGGACGAAACGACCCGCTCCGTCCTGCCTCCCCCCACAGAGCCGCTGGACACCTTGGCGATGCCGCGGGTGGGCAGCCACAACATCGCTTTCCTCCGCGTGGAGCTGGCCGCTCTACGGGCCTTGACGGGCCGCTACGACCAGCGTGCCGCCATGCTGGCGAAGGTGCTGAGCTGGCACGATCGGCGATACGCAGTCAGCCTGGAGAAACCACCACGTGCTTCGACGGGGCCCGCACCGTCTGCTTCGGCCTCCGCGGCAGTCGAACACGGTGTCACGCCTGAGTCCCGGACCGCTTCCGAAGGAGCCTCTCAGATGTCGACCTCACCCGAGCGGACCATGGAGGGGGACCGCACGACACAGCCGCGTGTCTGGGGGAATCTGCCGCCCCGGAATCCGAACTTCACCGGGCGCACCGCCCTGCTGGAACTGCTCGACCAGCGGCTGCGGGAAGGCACGACCACGGTGCTGCCGGAAGCGATCCACGGTATGGGCGGTGTCGGCAAGACACAGCTCGCGATCGAGTACGCGTACCGGCACCAGTCCGAGTTCGACATCGTGTGGTGGATCCCCGCGGAGCGGCCGGGACAGATCGGCCAGGCCCTGGTGGAACTGGCCCAGCGGCTGGGCCTGGTGACCACCACCGAGGCCAACATCGCCGGCCCCGCGGTCCGGGAGGCACTGCGCGAGGGCCGGCCCTACTCGCGCTGGTTGCTCATCTTCGACAACGCCGACAATCCGGAGCAGGTCCGCCACTACTTCCCCCATGGGGGCAGCGGAACGATCCTCGTCACCTCCCGCAACCGGCGGTGGGGGCAGGTGGGTGGATCGCTCGAAGTGGACGTCTTCACCCGCGAGGAGAGCAAGGAACTGCTGCGCCGGTCCGGACCGCCGCTCCGGGACGACGAGGCCGACGCGCTGGCCGAGGCCCTGGGCGACCTGCCGCTGGCACTGGAGCAAGCCGCGGCCTGGCGGGCGGAGACGGGGATGCCCGCCTCCGAGTATCTGCGGCTGTTCGAGAACAAACGCATGGAACTGCTCGAGGTGGCCCCGCCGCCGGACTACCAACTGCCCGTCGCCGCGGCATGGAATGTCTCCCTCGACCACCTGGAGACCCGCAGCCCGGCCGCGCTGCGGCTGTTGCAGCTGTGCTCCTACTTCGCCCCCGACCCGATCTCACGGTCCATCTTCTCCGGCCTCGGCAACAGCAGCATCTTCCCGGAGCTGGACGCGGCACTGAACGACCCGATCAAGCTGGCACGCGCGATAAGGGAGGTGAACCGCTACTCGCTCGCGCGCATCGATCACCGCACGAACTCCATCGAGATGCACCGCCTGGTGCAGCTCGTCCTGAACAACCGCATGACCCCGGAGGAGCAGTCCCGCATGCGCCATGGCGCCCACACCCTGCTGGCCGCCGCCGACCCGAAGACGCCCTCGAGCCCGGTGAGTTGGCCTCGGTATGCGGAGCTCTACAGTCACGTCATCGCCTCCGACGCGATCAAGTCCGACCAGCCCTGGGTGCGCCAGCTGGTCAAGAACATCGCCGAGTACCTCTACTACTGGGGCGACCACGACGTGTCGCTGGACTTCTCGGAGCAGGCCTGGGAGTCCTGGCTGACCATCTTCGGCGAGGAGGACCAGCAGACGCTGCTGATGGGGCAGTGGCTGTGCTTCATGTACTGGGTGGTGGGCCGGTTCGACGACGCCGCCCGGCTGGTGGCCCACCTCCGGGAGGTCTACGAGCGCACCGCCCCCGCCGATCGGGAGGACACCCGGGAGGACGCGCTCGACGCGCTCCAGCTCGAAGCCGCGGTACGCCGTGTCGAAGGCAGGTTCGCCACCGGCGCCGAGCTGGACAAGATCGCGTACGAACGGGCCCACAGGGCCTTCGGTGAGGACGACCCGACGACGCTCAACATCGCCCACAACCTCGGGGTGAGCCTGCGTCTGGTCGGTGACTTCCGCCAGGCCCTCGAGCTCGATCGGCGCACTCTGGGCCTGAAACTGCGCCTGTTCGGCCGGGACGACAGGCGAACCCTGATCACCGAAAACACCGTGGCCATCGACGTGCGCGAGACGGGGGACTACGTCGGTGCTCGCGCCCTGCAGGAGGCCGTGCTTGCCGCCTACCGGGACGTGTTCGGGCAGGGGAACCCCGCCACGATCGAGGCGATGCGCCAGCTCAGCGAGTCCTGCCGTAAGGAAGGCGACCACGGGCTCTCCCTGGAGCTGGCCACCGAGGCGCACGCCAAGTTCACCCGCCGCTACGGCGACACCCACCCCCAGTCTCTGGCCGCCGCGCTGACCCTGTCGGTGGCGCTGCGCCAGAACGGCGACTTGCAGGCGGCCCGGACCCGGGGCGTCAAGGCCTGCGAGGGATACCGGCAGATCTACGACCCCCACCACCCGCACGTCCTGTCCGCCGACGTCGACCTGGCCGTCACCCTGCGTCTGCTCGGCAAGCCCGAGGAAGCGCGACGCTTGGACGAGACGGCGCTGGGCTCGCTCACCGACCGGCTGGGCGCGGATCATCCCCTCGCCCTCATCTGCGCGATCAACCTGGCCAGCGAGCTGGCCGCGCTCGGGCACCACGAGGATGCACGACGCCGGGGCGAGGACACGCTGGCCCTGTGCCGGGTCACGTTCGGGGAGGACCACCCGACCACGCTGGCGTGTGCAAGCAACCTGTCGATGGACCTCGTCTCCTCCGGCGCGGAGGCCCAGGGCAACGCACTGCGCGAGGACACCCTGGAGCGCATGGAGCGCGTGCTCGACGCACCCCGGCTGCAGGTGGAGTCGGGCACCGGGCACCCGGCCACCGTGCAGTTCAGGGGCCGTGAGCGGGCCAATTGCGACATCGACCCGCTGCCGCTGTGAGCGGTCGGGCCGCACGCCCGCCGCATGGTGACCACCGGGTGTCGTGCGCACCCGGGTGTTCGCCATTCGGCCCGGGTGCGCGGAACGCCGACTAGCGCTCCGCAACCCCGTCGTGCCCCAACCAGGCCGCCAGACGTACGGGGTCCGCGCCCCGTCCCGTCGCCGCCATCAGCGCGTCCTGCACGGCTCGGGCACGCTCCGGGAAGCGGAGCAGCAGCCGGGAGGCGGTCGCGTAGGCCCGGTCACCGGCCAGGGCCCGGCCCAGGCCGACCCAGGCGGCCACGGGCGCTCCCTTGCCGGACAGCTGGGCGGCGAAGGCGGCCCGCGCCCCGTCGCGGTCACCGCAGACCAGCAGCACGTCGGCCGCGTCGGCGCCGTCGACGCCCCCGGCGTCCCCGCCGTACCGGGCTGCGGTGTGCCGCCATGTCCCCTCGGGATCGCTGAGGCGGTACCGGGCCAGGACGGCCGCGCTGTCCAGGAACCGGACCTCGGTGTCCGGGACCAGGGCGGGCTCGCCGGCCAGAGCGGCCGGCGACGCGGCGTCGCCGCGCTGCCAGGCGCATACAGCCTCCTCGACGGCCGGGGCCGGCGGCCGCAGGTGGTACCCGCGCCAGCGGGCCAGGTGGTCTTCCGCGACCTCGCGGGCCAGTCGCAGCTCCACCGCGGGCACCTCGTCGGTCATCCACTCCGCGCAACGCTCGCCGAGGCACTCCACGACACGGCGTCCCAGCGGCGTCAGCCGCTCGTGTCCGCGGACCTCGTTCAGCGTGGACCACACCTGGGTGCGCCACAGTGCGAACTCGAAGTGGGCGAGCGGGGCGTACGCCGGGGCGGCGGCGTGCCGGTGGGTACGCCAGAACCGGGTCACCCCCAGGAAGGCGTAGATGCCCTGGAGCAGGCCGCCCAGCGGTCGGGGGTCGTCGCGCCAAGGTGCATAGAACAGCTCCTCCGGCGCCTGCGGGTCCGGCGTCGGCGCGGTAAGTGGCCCCAGGTGCATCAGGCCGCCCAGCTTTGTGTGCTGGAACTCGTGCACCAGGGTCGCGGCGAGTTGGGCGACGTCGTCCGGGAGGGACGCCGTGACCCCGCCGAACGCGTCCCCGGCCGTGCTGCTGTGAGGCCGAAACCTTTCTCTCATCGACGTGGGAGCAACCGACATCAGCCCGCGGCGCATCGCCCCGGCGCTCTTCGGATCGTCGCGCAGCAGCACCTCCCAGGCATCGGCGAGGAGCGACTCCCAGGCCTCTGCCTCCGGCGCGGACAGGAGGCGGGGCTCGCTCGGGCGGGGGAACGTCCGGTAAGGGTCCAGTTCCTCCAGCACCAGGGCCTTCGCTGGTTCCCCGGATCCCAGGATCACCCGGCGCACCGGCAGCCAGCCCGGGCCGCGCCGGTCCCATCCGGGAGCGATCTCTACCTCGCCGCGCGCGCCCGTGATCCGCAGTCGGCCCTCGCGTCCTGTGACCCGGGCGGTGCTCCACGGCTCCATGTCCGGCAGGACCGCGCATCCCAGTGTCGGCAGCGGCACCAGCCCGCGGCGCACTGGAACGGTGATCGAGAAGTCCAGTCCGGCCCGCGCCCCAGCCGCGGCGGCCAGCGCCGCCAGATGACCCTCGACCACCCACTGCGGCGCGTCCTCGTAGGCCCGCCCCCTGACCCGGCGCACCGCGAGCGACACCCACATGCCGGTGTTCGGGGACATCAGGACGCCCTCAAACGCCTCGGGCGCGTGCCGCTGGGCGCATTCCAGCAGGGCCCATGCCTCCGGGTACAGCGCTGAGGGACCCTTGTGCAGGGTCGGGCCGCCACGGGACAGCTCGTTGTCCAGTGCCCGCAGCAGCAGGAGGCGACGGCTGCGCTCTGCGCTCAGCAGTTCCTCCACGACCGCGCCATCGCCCTCACCGCGTGCGAGAGCCAGGACGCCGGCCGCCGAGAGCCGGTGGAACGACAGATGATCCCCCGTTGTCGTGGCGTCAGCGGCCACGGGTCCCCCACAGCACCGTGCCTGTCCCCTCGGTCGCGTCAGTCGAAGCGGGACGGGTTGTACGACACCGTGATGGCCTGCGGGCCGTCGATGTGGTGCAGCAACTGCTCCAGCGACTCGGTGAAGGCCGTGCCGTCCATGGAGCGCAGCGCTTCAAGAGAGACCCCTGAGAGATCGACGAGACCGGACTCGACGGCAGGCATCGTTTGCTCCACGGCTGCCAAGTCCCCTCTCCTGCCTATGAGTCAGCGCTGTCGGTGCCTCAACCATGATGACCCAGTGGGGCACGGGTCGAAACCCCGCATCCTGGCCGCGCCGCGAGATCAAGTCAGCCGTAGCGCCGGGCAAGTTCGGCCGCCGCGCGCTCCACGCGTTCCACTTCCGGCGACGCCCCCTCCAGCAGGCGCATGGCTTCCAACAGTTGGTCCAGCGTGCCCGGGTAGCGCAGACACGTGCGCACGATGCCGTAGACGTCCATCCGCAGCCTGGGGTCGCGGGGGCTGTTGGCCGCGACCCGGTCGCTGATGCTCTCCAGGACGAGGGCCATGCCGCTCCCGCTGCGCAGTGTCGGAAGCGCCGCCAGAGCGTCCACGAGATCCACCAGTTCGCGCAGTGGCACGTCGGGGGGCAGCCCGGCCAAGGTGGCGACCGGGCGAGGCACCTCCACGCCGCCGACTGAACCGAGCCCCGCGCGCGGGGGAAGTCCGGCGTACCGCTGGAACCGCTCCAGTCCGGCGGGGGACAGCGAGTCGTACCAGCGTTCCACCCGGCCGGCCGCGAGCCGCCCCAGGCCGTCGGCGCGGTGATGGGCGCTCACCACGCCGATCACGGCCCCGCCGCACCACACCACAGCACCCGACATCCCCTCCCAGGGGGAGCGTTCCGGTTCGACGTCGCCGGGCGGTGCAACGACGGCCAGTTCGAGGGTGCCCTCGCGGCGGTTGGACAGGACGGAGACCGTGCCCGAGACGTGGCACGAGTCGCGGTACTGGCTGAGGGACCCGTCGTCGAGGGGGAGCGCGGGGTCCTTGCGGAGTTTGAAGCGGGGGAAGCCCATCGCGCTGAAGGGCAGCACCACGTCAGCGTCGGGCACCACGGCATAGTGGGGTGGATCGGCGGCGGGACGGCCGGGCGGGACGAGCGCCATCTCCAGAAGTGCGACATCGGCGGACTCGGCGAGCAGCACGACGTGGGCGTCGGCGCTCCACTCCTCCGGCCGGTCCGCGTCAAAGCGCACCCGGACCGACGCCACCGGGCCCGCTACGACGTGAGCGGCCGTCAGCACCCAAGCCTCGCCCACTCGGTATCCGGAACCGCGCCGACCGAGCAGTCCGCCCCGCCGCTGCACCAGCACTTCGGCGACCCGCGCCGCCTCCAATCCCTGTCCCCCCGGATCCCGCACACCGGCCCCTTACCCCTTGCGTGTCAGAGGTACGCCGAGTGACGGGGTCGGGGCTGGCCGGCTCCACCACGTCGGCCGGACAGAGCCGACACCGGTCTCAGCCCTCGTCCGGGACCAGCCGCAAGGAGATGCTGTTGATGCAGTAGCGCTGGTCGGTCGGGGTCGGGTAGCCCTCGCCCTCGAAGACATGGCCCAGGTGGGACCCACAGCGGGCGCAGCGGACCTCGGTGCGGACCATGCCGTACGACCGGTCCTCGAGGAGTTCCACCGCGTCCGAGTCCTTCGGGTCGTAGAAGGACGGCCAACCGCAGTGGGAGGCGAACTTGGTGTCGGAGCGGAAGAGCTCGGCGCCGCACGCCCGGCAGGCGTAGGCCCCGGTCGTCTTGGTGTCGGTGTACTCGCCGGTGAAGGCGGGCTCCGTACCGGCCTCGCGGAGCACCCGGTACTCCTCCGGGGACAGTTGCGCCCGCCACTGCTCGTCCGGCTTCTCGACCTCGTAGGACATGTCGGCTCCCCTCAGCTCTCCAGGCGGGCGAGGATCCTCGGTCCGAGATCGGTCACATCGCCCGCACCCATGGTGAGAACGAGATCACCCGGCTTCGCCATTCCTGCGATGACCTCCGGGATCGCCGCCATGTCGGGCTCGGCCCGCACGTCCGCCCCCGCGGCCGCCGCGGCATCGACGATCAGCTCGCTGGTCACGCCGGGGACGGGGTCCTCGCGGGCCGGGTAGATGTCGAGGACGACGGAGGCGTCGGCGAGGGCGAGCGCCTCGCCCATCTCCTTGCCCAGCTCCTGCGTACGGCTGAAGAGATGGGGCTGGAAGACCACGAGCACCCGCCGGGAGCCCGCGCCGGCCCGGATCGCCTCCAGGTCGGCGGTCATCTCGGTGGGGTGGTGCGCGTAGGAGTCGATGACCTGGACGCCGCCGGCCTCGCCTTTGAGCTGGAGGCGGCGCCCCACTCCGGTGTACGCCGTCAGGGCCGGGGCGAGATCCGCAGCGGGGATCCCGAGGCGCACACCGGCGGCCAGGGCGGCGACCGCGTTGTGCGCGTAGTGGCGGCCGGGGACCGAGACGGTGAAGGTGAGGTCCTTGTCGTCCGCGAAGTCCGCGTGGTCCTCGTCGAAGACGACGCTGACCTCGCTGGTCATGCCCTGCGGTGTGATCTTGCGGATCCAGACGTGCGAGCCTTCGGACTCGCCGACGGTGATGATGCTCAGGTCCTCGCGGTCCGAGACACGGGCGGCGAGCTCCCGCGCACCGGGGTGTTCACCGACGATCAGGTGGCCGCCTGGGCGGATCTTGGCGACGAAGGTCTCGAAGGACTCGTAGATCTCGTCCATCGAGGCGTAGTTGGCGTGGTGGTCGAGCTCCACGTTGAGGACGATCGCGACTTCGGGCGCGTACTTGTGGAAGCTGCGGTCGCTCTCGTCGGCCTCGGCGACGAAGATCCGGCCTTGGCCGTGGTGGGCGTTGGTGCCGGGGCCCGCCAAGTCGCCCCCGATCGCGTACGAGGGGTCCAGGCCCAGCTCGGTCAGCGCCACGGCCAGCATCGAGGTGGTCGTCGTCTTGCCGTGAGTGCCGGCCACGGCGATGGGGCGCGCGCCCTCCATCAGGGCGGCGAGAGCGTCGGACCGGTGGATCACCGGGATGCCGAGCTCGGCCGCGCGGACGAGCTCGGGGTTGTCCGGGCGGATGGCGGACGAGACGACCACGGCCGTCGCGTCGGCGGCGAGGTGCGCGGCGGCGTGACCGATGTGCACGGTGGCGCCGAGCGCCCGCAGGGCCTCGGTGGTGGCCGACTCCCGCGCGTCGCTGCCCGCGACCTCGGCACCGCGCTGCGCGAGCACCTTCGCGATGCCTGACATTCCGGCGCCGCCGATGCCGATGAAGTGCGGTCGCTCCATGGCGGAGGGGATGCCGGCTGCCATGCGTACGTCTCCCGGGTCGGTGGGGGTGCGAAGCCCCAGCCTATTCGGTGTGCGCGTACAGCTTGAGCACCGGGACACCGACCTTGTGACGGGCGCGGGAGGTCCAGTCGCGGTGGAAGAACTCCTCGACCAGGTGCGGGCGGGTCAGCACGATCACTTCATCGGCCTTGGTCTGCTCGACCACGGAACGCAGCAGGTCCAGGGGGTGCTTCTCGACGATCTGGCCGATGGCCTCGCTGCCGGCGGCGCGGAGCGCTTCGAGAGAGTGCGTGAGGGCCCGCTCGGCCGCGGGAAGGGCGGCACTCCCCTCGGGCTCCTCCCCCTCGCGGACGGCTTCGTCCAGTCGGCCGAGCGCCACGTCGTCCAGGGCTCTGAGCAGCCGGTCCTGGTCACCCTTGGGCTGCATGAGGACGACGAAGGAGGTGGGCTCGTCTCCGTGGAGGGTGGTGACGAGCTCCACGTCGGCGGGGACGAGCGGCTTCTCGATCATGAGTACGGTCGTGAACACGGCAGGTCCCCTTCGTCCTCGCGGGCCGGGCCAGGCCCTACAGAAACCATCCTGCCCCCGTTTCCGCACGGGGGCGCGTGTGTAAGTGTGCCCAGCGAAAGCCGACTGGAACGGTGCATTCCGGCGGCGGTCATGCCTGGTCAAATCCGACGGTAGCGGGTGAAAAGGAACCCGGCCTCCTCCAGGACGGACGTCAGCGCGAATCGCTCCGGCACCGCGATCCCATGGCCGTCCATGATCCGCGGCGCGGCGCCCACGGTCACCACCGGAGCGACGGTCAGGCAGAGCTCGTCGAGGTCGCCCGCGGCCGCGAACTGCCCGAGGAGCCGGGGGCCGCCCTCGGTGAGGAGCCGAGTGTGGCCCCGGTCGGCCAGCGCCCGTACGGCCCGGTGCGGCTCCACACCCTCGCCCTCGCCGGCGATGATCACGTCTGCTCCGGCGGCGCGAGCCCGATCGGCCCGGTCGGCGTGGTGCGCGGCTCCGGTGAGGACGATGGTCGGGACGACCGGCTCGGTGAAGAGGGGCTGCGCGTAGTCCAGGTCCAGACTCGCCGTGACCACGGCGATCGCGGGGGCGGGGGCCTGGCCGAGCGCTGCGCGACGTTCGGCGAACGCCTTCCGTACGCGGGCGGGACGGTACCCCTCCCGCCGTACGGTCTCCGCTCCGACGACGACCACGTCGGCGAGCCCGCGCAGGACGCCGAAGATCCGCATGTCCGCGTCGCAGGACAGCGGCTCGGACCGGCCGTCGTGGTGCGCGGCCCCGTCGAGCGAGGACACCATGTTTCCGCGCAGCCAGGCCCGCCCGGACGCGCCCGGCTCGTCGGGATAGGCATAGACGTCCGCGAGCTCGTCCAGCCCCCACTCGCGGTCGGTCAGCAGATCGGGCCTGGCGCTGTCGGGGGTGAGGGGGAACAGGCGACGCATGCCCCGAGTCTGGCACGGGACCCTCGCCGGGGGACCGCTCCGCGGACCGGGCCCGCACCCCGGGCGGCCCCCGCGGGCGCCGGAATCCCGAGACGGCCCGATGACCCCGGGTTGTGGGCCTGCGCGGCTACGGCGGGCCTGAGCCCAGGAGCGTGAACCTGCCGTGGCCGGCGCAGGCTGCAGGCGGCGAGGATCAGCGCTGCCCGCGACGAGCGCCGGGCCCGGGCCGCAGCGCAGCTCCCTGCCCGGAGGGATTACGCTGAGGGGCTGTGTCGTCCTCCAGTCCCACCTCCGCATCGGAGTCGAGCGCCCTAGCCGATCCGTCCCGCTCAGCCGATCCCGGGGCTCCGCTGTCGCTGTGCGCCCGCGAGCCGCACGTGCCCGCCGAGCGGCTCGTCGCCGAGATGGTGCCGCCGCCGCGCTTCGACTCCGTACGCTTCGGGACGTACCTCCCGGACCCAGCGCAGCCCAGCCAGGCCGAGGCCGTCCGGATCCTGGGCGGCTTCGCCGCCGGGCTCGGCGGGGCGACGGCTGCCGGAGCCGGGAAGCGGCGGTGGTTCGCGCGGAAGCCCGCCGCCCCGTCCGGGCCTCGCGGCATGTACCTCGACGGCGGCTACGGCGTCGGCAAGACGCACCTGCTCGCCTCCCTCTGGCACGCCACTCCCGCCGCCCCCGAGCGCAAGGCCTTCGGCACGTTCGTCGAGCTCACCAACCTGGTAGGCGCCCTCGGTTTCCAGCAGACCGTGCAGACCCTCAGCGGACACCGACTGCTGTGCATCGACGAATTCGAGCTGGACGACCCCGGTGACACCGTTCTGGTCTCCACTCTCCTCGGCAAGCTCGTCGACGCGGGCGTCGCGCTCGCCGCCACCTCCAACACCCTCCCGGGCAAGCTCGGCGAAGGCCGCTTCGCCGCCGCCGACTTCCTCCGGGAGATCCAGGGCCTGGCCGCGCACTTCCGGCCGCTGCGCATCGACGGCGAGGACTACCGCCACCGCGGGCTGCCCGAGGCCCCGGACCCATTCACGGACGACGAGGTCACCCGCGCCGCCTACCGTACGAAGGGCGCCTCGCTCGACGACTTCTCCTCCCTTTTGCAGCACCTCGCCACGGTTCACCCCAGCCGCTACGGCGCACTCTGCGACGATGTCGAGGCGGTCTGCCTGACCGACGTGCAGGCGGTGCCCGATCAGTCGACGGCGCTGCGCCTGGTGGTCCTCGCCGACCGGCTGTACGACCGGGAGGTGCCCGTGCTGACCTCGGGCGTGCCCTTCGACCGGCTCTTCAGTGAGGAGATGCTGAAGGGCGGCTACCGGAAGAAGTACTTCCGGGCGATCTCGCGGCTCACCGCGCTCGCCCGTGACGCCAAGGCGCTGGTCGAGGCCTAGCGAGGCGTCGATCGCGGCGCAGGTCCCCCCGGCCGGAGCAACGGAATGGCACGGCTGATCCTCGCGGCGCGGATGGTTCCCGCGGGGCGTACCGCGTGATAAACACGCCGGGTCCATCTCTGTCCGCCAACAGGGAGTTGCCCATGTCCGCGACACGACGTCAGATCCTGGCACGTACCAGCGCACTGGGAGCGGGGATCGCCTTCACCGGGAGCATCTCGGAGGTCTTCGCCGGCACGGCCTGCGCCCGGGGAACGGAACGGAGCGGCGGCTACGGCCCACTCGTACCCGACCCCAATGGACTCCTCGACCTGCCCGAGGGCTTCCGCTACACGGTCCTCTCCCGCGAGGGCGACCCGCTCCGCTCCGGCGAGGGAAAGGTACCGAGCAACCACGACGGCATGGGCGCCTTCCCCCGTCGCGAGGGCCGCACCCACCTGGTGCGCAACCACGAGAACCGGCACAACGCCGCGATCCCCGTCCCCACCGTCGACGGCCTGACGTACGACCCGATGGGCAAGGGCGGCTGTACGGCACTGGCGCTCGGCCGCGGCGAACGGGTCCTCGGTGAGCGGGTGGCCATCGCCGGCACCGCCGTCAACTGCGCCGGCGGCCCCACTCCCTGGAACACCTGGCTGACCTGCGAGGAGACCGAGGACAAGGCCGGTACGAACGGCTACACCAAGGATCACGGCTTCATCTTCGAGGTCGACCCGTACAAGCCGCGCCGCACCGGCGCCGTACCGCTGACCGCCATGGGCCGCTTCCAGCACGAGGCCATCGCGATCGACCCCCGCACGGGCGTCGTCTACGAGACCGAGGACGCCTTCCAGAAGCCCTTCGGCCTCTTCTACCGCTTCCTGCCCGAGAAGCCCCTCGGCGGCACCGGCTCCCTGCGCGCGGGCGGCCGGCTCCAGGCGATGCGGGTGCCGGACGTCCCGGACCTGTCGGTCGTCCAGGATCCGGGCACGACGTTCGAGGGCATTCAGTGGGTGCCGGTGCCGGACCCGCTGGCCCGTCAGACTCCGGTCCGGCTGCAGGACTTCGGGCCACAGGGCATCACGCACGCCCAGAAGCTGGAGGGCTGCTACTGGGGCGGCCGGAGCGTCTACTTCGTCTCCAGCTACGCCAGGAGCGCCGAGGGCTCGGCCGCGGACCACTTCGGCCAGGTGTGGCGCTACGATCCCGAGCGCCGCCGCCTCACCCTGGCCGTCGTCTTCGGGCCGGACACCGACGTCCAGCTGCCGGGCGAGTCACCGGACAACATCGCGCTCGTCCCCGGCGGCGGTCTGATGGTCTGCGAGGACGGCAGCGGCACCCAGCACGTCTTCGGTCTGACCAAGCGCGGCACCGTCTACCCGATGGCGCGCAACCGCCAAGACATTGGGACGGAGGGCGCTCCCGAATACGGCGAGTTCGCGGGCGTCACCTTCTCCCGGGACGGCCGGACGATGTACGTGAACTGCTACACCCCGGGGACGACGTTCGCGGTCACCGGCCCCTGGCGTTAGCGGCCCTGCCGTCCGCAGGCTGCTGCGCCGGACAGGCTGACGCCGCCCCGAAGCGCCACCTCTGAGGTGTCCCCGACCGTCCGGGACGCGATGAAACGCGCGGGACCCGGATTGAACACAGACGTACGCCGGTCCGTACTCCCTGGTGCCAAACCGCACCACCCACAGATCCGTCCCCCGGCCCGACCCCGTGGCCTCCCTGACGCGGGCCGTCCGGGGGACGGGTGTGCCCCACCGGGTGGAGCCGTCACGACCGTACGGAGCGAGCCGGAAACGTGCTGATGCAAACCTCGCAACGCCGGAGCACGATGGCGCGCAGGGTGTCCGCGCGCACGGTCCGAGGGGAGGGCCGGTGACACGACCGTCAGGACCGATATAACCGATACAAGCGGATGAAGTATCCAAGCGGCTTGACCGACCGGATAGTTCGCGCTTGGCTGACGCGACTCAACCCTCATCCAGCCTCCAGCCGGGGGGCCCACTGGAAGCGGAGTCGAGATGGCGACGACCGCGTCGAGTGCACCCCGTGTGCGCCATGGCAGGAGACACCTTGCGACACATCAACTCAACCAAGCTGATCATCGTGGCCCTGGTCGCGACTCTCGGCGCCCTGCTCTTCCCCGTCTGGTCCTACGCCGACCGCTTGGGCACCGGGCAGGCCAACCTCACGGCCGGGACCGTACCCACCCAGTGGGGTCCACTGTCCGCCGTTGACCGGGACTTCCTGGTCAAGGTACGGCTGGCGGGGCTGTGGGAACTGCCCGCCGGCATGCAGGCGATGGAGCGCGCTCCCACCCAGGCCATCAGGGACGCGGGCGACCATCTCATCGTCGGGCACACCGACCTCGACAAGCGCGCCCGCGACGTCGCGGCGAAGCTCGGGGTCGAGCTGCCGAACCAGCCGACCGAGCAGCAGCAGGGCTGGCTCAACGAACTCACGGCCGCCCAGGGCGAGGAGTACCAGCGGAAGTTCGCGATGCTGCTGCGCTCCGCGCACGGCAAGGTCTTCGGCCTGATCGGCCAGATCCGCAACTCCACCCGCAACGTCCTCATCCGACAGCTGGCCGACGCGGCCAACGTGACCGTCCTCGACCACATCACCATGCTGGAGCGGACGGGCATGGTGGACTTCGATGCGATCGCGAATGAGGCGGCCAATGCTCCGCCGGCCAGTCCGACCGGACCGCCGCCGCCCTCCTCGACTTTGATCCCCGCTCCCATCCCTGTGGTGCCGGGCGACGGTGTGGACACGACCTCGAAGCCGTCGGCCGCACCGACGGACGACACGACCGCGGACTCCACGAGGGTGCCGCAGCCGGGCAGCTGAGCCCGCAGCCTCGCCCGAGCACGGGGCCTTGCCGGGCCGAACCTCAAATCATCCTCTGAACCGGGGCGCTCCAGGGTTCGGCCCGGCGCGGCAGGGCCATCACCGAGGCACCTGTCGAACGCGCGAGGGGGAGGCGAACCATGGAGCGCCTGGGTACGGGGATCGGCTGGCGGCCGGAGATCGCCGATGCGGTGGCGACACTGCCCGGCCTGGACTGGGTCGAGGTGGTGGCGGAGAACATCTGCCCCGGCCATCTTCCGGAGCCGCTGCTCCGGCTGCGTAAGCGCGGCACCACCGTCGTACCGCATGGCGTCTCTCTGGGACTCGGCGGGGCCGAGCCGCCGGACCCGGCACGGCTCGCCGCCCTCGCGGAGCGGGTGACGACGCTCGACGCACCCCTGGTCAGCGAGCACATCGCGTTCGTACGGGCCGGTGGCCCGCTGACCGCCTCCCCGCGGCTGGAGGCGGGGCATCTGCTGCCGGTCCCCCGCACCCGCGACGCGCTCGACGTGCTGTGCGCGAATGTCCGGATCGCGCAGGACGCCTTGCCCGTACCGCTCGCTCTGGAGAACATCGCGGCACTGATCGCCTGGCCCGGAGAGGAACTGACAGAGGGCGAGTTCCTGGCCGAGCTGGTGGAACGGACGGGGGTTCGGCTCCTGATAGACGTGGCGAACCTCCACACGAACCACGTCAACCGTGGCGAGGACCCGACGGCCGCGCTGGACGAACTGCCGGTCGACGCCATCGCCTACGTCCATGTGGCGGGCGGCGTCGAGAAGGAAGGGGTCTGGCACGACAGCCATGCCCACCCCGTGCCCGAGCCGGTGCTGAATATCCTGGCGGAGCTGTGCGCCCGTACCGAGCCGCCCGGCGTGCTCCTGGAGCGGGACGAGGACTTCCCCGCGAAGGCCGAGCTGGCGGCCGAACTCGACGCGATCCGCACCGTGCTCGCGGACCGGCCGGCCACCGTCGCCGACCGCACGCCACCCGAGGTTCCCCCGGCTAGAGGTCAGGGGCCCACCCCTGGTGGTCCCCCCGCACGGGCCGTCGGGCCCGGGGAGACCACCGCGGCCGGGGCGACCGGCCGACCGGTTGCCCCGGCCGGAGCGAGCGTCGATGCCGCGCGGCAGCGCCTCGCCCTTGCGCAGACCTCCCTGCTCTCCGCACTGGTCGCCGGAACCCCGGCGCCCGAGGGCTTCGACCGGCAGCGGCTGCGCGTGCAGAGCAGAGCGCTGGCCGCCAAGCGTGCCGACGTCGTGGCCAAGGTCGCGCCGGAGCTGCCGGACATTCTGGGGGCGGCCTTCCGCCCCGCGTTCCTCGGCTACGCCCACTCCCGGCCGATGGCCGGCGGCTACCGCCACGACGCCCTCGCCTTCGCCGAGCATCTGCTGGCCCGGACGGCCGAGTCGGCGGGCCCGGCGGCGGACGAGACCGTACGGCGGCGACTGGACGCCTGGTGGCGGGAGCGCTCCGGCCCTGCCCCGCAGCCCCCGAACCGCTTCACCCGACTGCTGCGCACCGCCTTCCGCGCGGGCTGACGCCGCGCGCGATCCCGCTTCCTTCGACCGACCACGGGTCGTGCGAACCGCATGGGGCTCGCCCCCGACACCCGGCCGGTTGATCCCCCGCTCTCCGGCGATCGGTGTGCCGCGATTGCGCGCCGCACGGTCGAGCACGCCGCCGTCACCCCGCGACCACCTCCTCGCAGCGCTCGCCGGGGAAGACAGCCGGGGGCGTACCCCCTGGTGGGAGGCATCCGGGGAGGACGTTCGCCCTCCCGCGAAGGTGGGCCGCACGGGCGCATCGCCCCCGACACCCGAGCCCGGTCCTTTACTTCGGCAGAACCCCAATGAATCGTCCCTTTCAGCCTGTTCATATGAAGGGATGACTCGTGAGAGCAGCAGCGCTGTACGGCACCCTCGGCTCGTTGGTCCTGACCGCACTCACCGCCGCCCCCGCCGGGAGCGCCCCCGTGCCGCGCGTGCCAGGCAGCGGCACCGCTGAGGCACGGGGCGTGTCCGTCGCTTCCGCCCATGCCGCGGAGTCCGGGATCGCCTTCGGCGCCTGCCCCGAGAGCGAGAACCTGCCGAAGCCGGTGGAGTGCGGCAAAGTCGCCGTACCCCTCGACTACGCACGACCCCAGGGCCGGAAGATCTCCCTCACCGTCAGCCGGATCCGCGCCTCCGGAAAGCGCGAGGCACGCCAGGGCGCGCTCGTCTTCAACCCGGGCGGCCCCGGCGCCTCCGGAATGTCCTTCCCGCTGTACTCGCGCCTGAAGGAGTGGCGGCCGCTCGCCGCGGCCTACGACTTCGTCGGGTACGCCCCGCGCGGGGTCGGCCGCTCCGCGCCGCTCTCCTGCCAGGCCCCGGCCGAGTTCATCAAGGCCCCGACCCACTCCCCCACCCACCCCTCCGAGGCGTACAAGCAGCAGCGCAAGCGGCAGGCCAGGGACTACGCCCGCGGCTGTGCACGCCGCGGCGGTGCCGCGCTCCGGCACTTCACCTCGCTCAACAACGCTCGCGACCTCGAGGTGATCCGCGCGGCGCTCGGCGAGCAGCGGCTCAACTTCATCGGGGCCTCGTACGGCACCTACTTCGCGTCGCTCTACGCGGCCCTCTTCCCCGGCCACGTGCGGCGCATGGTCTTCGACAGCGCGGTCAATCCCGATCCCCGCAGGGTCTGGTACCAGATCAACCTCGACCAGTCCCTCGCCTTCGAGACCCGGTGGGCCGACTGGCGCAGCTGGGTGGCCAAGCACGACTCCGTCTACCACCTGGGCCGGACGCCTCAGCAGGTGCAGCGCTCGTACGAGAAGATGCGGGCCCGGATCGAGCGCAAGCCCGCCGGGGGTGTCGTCGGCACGGAACAGCTCCAGGAGGCCTACCTGAAGGTCGGCTACTACGACGGCTACTGGCCGCGCCGTGCCCAGGCCCTGTCGGAGTATCTGCGCGGCAACCCCAAGCCGCTGATCCAGCAGGCAGAGCCGGACGCGAACGCCGCCGTGGAGGAGGAGAACAGCAACGCCGTCTACACCGCGGTCGAGTGCAACGACGCCCCCTGGCCGACGGACTGGCGCACCTGGGACCGGGACAACACCCGGCTCGCCCGAATCGCCCCCTTCGAGACCTGGGACAACGTCTGGATGAACCTGCCGTGCGCCTACTGGACCCTGCCCCGGCAGAAGCCGCTCGACATCCGGACCCGCCCCGGTGCGCTGCCCCCCGTGCTGATCCTGGCCTCCGAGCGGGACGCCGCGACGCCCTACCCGGGCGCCCTCGAACTGCAGCGCAGGCTCCCCGGGTCCTCCCTGGTCACCGAGCGCCGCGCGGGCACCCACGGCATCGCGGCAGGCGAGAACGCCTGCGTCAACCGGCACTTCCGGGCGTATCTGCTGCATGGCCAGACACCGGGGCCGCGTGCGTCCTGCGGGCCGCACGCCGAGCCCTCAACGCGCCAGGACCGAGCGTCGGAGCAGCGCGACCGGCGAGCCGCGCCGAGCCCGGTGGTCTGACGGACGGCGGCGGGCGGTGGCCGATGACCGGTATCGGTCAGGCCAGGCCCGCCACCAGCTCCGCGACCGGCTTGCGGCGGCCCGTGTAGAAGGGGACCTCCTCGCGGACGTGCAGCCGCGCCTCGGAGCCGCGCAGATGACGCATCAGGTCCACGATGCGGTGCAACTCGTCGGCCTCGAAGGCCAGCAGCCACTCGTAGTCGCCGAGCGCGAACGACGCGACGGTGTTGGCGCGCACGTCCGGGAAGCCGCGGGCCATCTTGCCGTGGTCGGCGAGCATCCGCCGCCGGTCCTCGTCGGGCAGCAGATACCAGTCGTACGACCGCACGAAGGGGTACACGCACACGTAGTCCCGGGCGACCTCGTCGGCGAGGAAGGCGGGGACGTGCGACTTGTTGAACTCGGCGGGACGGTGCAGCGCCATGTTCGACCAGACCGGCTCCAGTGCGCGGCCCAGCTTCGTCCGCCGGAAGAGGTTGTACGCCTCCTGCAGTGCGTCCGCCGTCTCCGCGTGCCACCAGATCATGACGTCCGCGTCGGCGCGCAGACCGGACACGTCGTAGGTGCCGCGCACGGTGACGTCCTTCGCGGCGAGCTGCTCGAACAGCTCCTCCACCTCGGAGGCGTACCCGGACCGGTCCTCGGGCAGCACGTCGCGCAGTTTGAACACCGACCACAGCGTGTAGCGGATGACCTCGTTGAGGTCCTTGGCCTTCTTGCCGGCGTTCGAGCCCTTACCGGTTGTCGCAGTTTCTGGAGCAGTCATGTGGCCATTCTCGCGCGCCGCGGGCGGGCGCATGCCGCCAGGGTCTCGTGCCCGGCACGCTGCGCGGCGGCGGTTACCAGGGCGGGCCCCCGAGGAGCTCGTCGGCCGCCGCGTGCGCTCCGGCGATGCACGCCGCGATGCCCACCCCGTCGTACAGGGCGCCGCACACCCGCAGGCCCGGCAGCTTCGCGACCTGGTCACGGATCCGGGCGACCCGGCCGACGTGGCCGACGGCGTACTGCGGCAGTCCGCGGTCCCAGCGGGTGACCCGCGTGGCGACGGGCTCGGCCGCCAGTCCCACCGCCTCCCGGAGGTCATGGCGGGAGACCTCCACCAGATCCAGGTCCTCGCGCTGCAGATCCTCCTCGTCGCCGACCCGCCCGATCGAGGTGCGCAGCACGAAGAGATCCGGGTCGGCTCCCTCGCCCTCGGTGAGCCACGCCCACTTGTGGCTGGAGAAGGTGGCGGCCTTGATCGTGCGCCCGTCGACCGGCGGCACCAGGAACCCGCTGCCCTCCGGTACCCCGGCGACGTCCTGCCTCCGATAGGCAAGGGTGACGAGCGCCATGGAGGCGTACTCCACGGTGGCCAGCTCCGAGGCGGCCGCCGGGGACTCGACGGCCAGCAGCCGCGCGGCGACGGGAGCGGGAACGGCGAGGACGACCGCGTCAGCGCTCAGGCTCCGCGTCCTCCCGGTGTGGTCGTCGACGACCACCTCCCATGCGGACTGCGGGCGCCCATCGCCGTCCCGCCTCGGCGGAGCCGCCACGAACTCCTCGCCATGCCTGCGCTGGAGCTGCCGTACGGACACGCCCGTCGTGATCTCGCCGCCGGCGGCCCGCACGGCGTCGGCCACGGCGAGCGGAAGCCGACCCACACCACCGTCGATGCCCATGAAGACAGTTCCGGTCTGCTGCTGGGCGGCGGTCTCGGTTCCGCCGTCGATGCCCAGTCCCCTCGGTTGCTGCTGAGCAGCCGCCCGCCGCTGGACGTCCAGGACGGCCGCCATCAGTGATCGGTGTGTCCGTGCGGCCTCGAAGAGCTGCGGCACGGCGGCGCGCATCGAGATCCGGTAGGCGTCGCCCGCATACACCCCGCCGAGCAGCGGCTCGACGAGCCGGTCGACGACCTCATGACCGAGCCGGGCGGCCACGTACTCGCCGACGGCGACGTCCTCACCGACGTCCGTGCGCGGCAGCTCCGCATCCTGCGCGATGCGCGCGAGCCCTTCGTCCGAGATCACCCCGGACGCCGCCAGCCGGGCAAGATCCCCGGGCACGCCCATCACATGCCCCTTGGGCATCGGCCGCATCCGCCCCCGGGTCCACAGCGACGCGGTGGTGGTGGCGGGCGGCTGGAGCCGGCCGGACAACCCCACCGCGCGGGCGAGCTCCACGGCCTCCGGCCGCCGCGCGAGCATCGCCTCCGCCCCGAGGTCGACGGGCACGCCCGCGATCTCGCCCGCGTACAGCTTCCCGCCCAGCCGGTCGGACGCCTCCAGCACGGTCACCCGCGCGCCCCCGGCGACCAGCCGGTGCGCCGCCGCCAGCCCGGAGATCCCGCCGCCGACGACCACGACATGGCCCCTGCGGGTGTCCGGCTCTCTCATGCCCCCACTGTCTCAGACCCGGACCGTGTCCCGACCGTGACCCCTTCGGAACCTCCGACCTGCAACGTGCCTCCCCCGCCGCCCGTCCAACGGGCGACAACCGCAACCGCCCTGGGGGGACGAGATGCACAGCCCGACGACGGTACGACGACGCCGACCATTCACCCTGCTCGGGACCGCGATCATGGTCGCAACGCTGGGGCTGACCGGGTGCAGCGCCGGCTCGGACACGACCAGCAGCGGCGTCGCGCAGAGCGATGCCCGGCAGGACAAGGGTGCCGCGCCCGGCCTCGGCCCCGACCGCGCAGCCACCGGGGCCGAGGCGGGGGCCGCCGACGGCAAGCGGCCCGGTGGCCGGACGGACCGGAAGCCGCCGAAGCTCGCCCCGTCCCATGTGATCCGTACGGCCAGGCTGACCGTCCAGGTCAAGGACGTGCCCACGGCCCTGGACGACGCACGGACCACGGCCGAGACCGCCGGCGGCTACGTCGGCGACGAGACGACCGACCGCGACGAGCAGGGACGCGAGCGGTCCCGCGTCGTGCTGCGCATCCCACAGGAGAAGTACGAGAGCGTCCTCGAGGATTTGTCCGGCGCCGGCAAGCTCATCGAGCGCAAGGCCGACGCCAGGGATGTCACGGATCAGGTGGTGGACGTCGAGAGCCGCATCAGGTCCCAGGAGGCCAGCGTCGCCCGGGTGCGGAAGCTGATGGAGCAGGCCACGCAACTGACCGACGTGGTGACGCTGGAGGGCGAGTTGAGCACCCGCCAGGCCGAGTTGGAGGCGCTCAAGGCACAGCAGCAGTCGCTGGCGGACCGGACCGCCATGTCGACCATCACCCTGGTCCTCTCCGAGAGCGAGGTGAAGCCGAAGCCGCAGGGCGACGACGAGACGTCCTTCACGGATGCCCTGGCCGGGGGCTGGGACGCGTTCGTGACGACACTGCGGTGGATCGCGGTGGCGGTCGGAGCGGTGCTGCCGTTCGCCGTGGCGCTGACGCTGCTGGGGCTGATCTGGCGGGCGGCACGGAGCAGGCTGCCCCGGCGTACCACGGCACCGCGCGGTACGACGCCTCCGCCGCCCGTCACTGTTCCGGCCCCGCTCGGGGCACCCGACGAGCCCGAGCGTCATACGGAGAAGGGCAGCTGAGCCACCATCGAGTCGACCAGCCGGGCCGGCCACTGCCCTGGGGTACGCCCAGGCGCCGTGAGGGACGGCCACCCATCCGGGTGATAATCGCCCCCATGCCCGAGCTCACCCGGACCGCCCCGACCGCACCCCCGCCGCCGGCCACCCGCCGCGACCGTGCCGCCGCCTCGCTGCGGGCGGCGGCGCCGGCGTTGCTGGCGTACGCCTCGGTGCGCCTGCTGGGCCTGCTGGTCCTGGGCGTGGCGGCGGCCGGCGCCGGGAAGAGCCCGCACACGCTGCTCAGCGCGCGCTGGGACTCCCTGTGGTACGCGCGTGTGGCCACACAGGGCTACGGCTACGAGGTCCAGGTGGCGGACGGCGTCCACTCCAACCTCGCGTTCTTCCCCCTGCTGCCCGCGCTGGAACGGGGGATCTCCGAGGTCCTCCCGCTGAGCGTGCCCGACGCGGGGCTCCTGGTGAGCTGGCTCGCCTCGCTGTTCGCGGCGTGGGGGATCTACGCGATCGGCGCGCGGCTGCACGGGCGGCGCGCGGGCGTCGTGCTCACGGTGCTGTGGGGCGCGTATCCCACTGCCTTCGTCCAGTCGATGGCGTACACGGAGACGCTGTTCACGGCGCTTGCGGCGTGGGCGGTGTACGCCGTGCTCACCGACCGCTGGGTGTGGGCGGGCGCACTGGCGACGCTCGCCGGGCTGACCCGTCCGTCGGCGGCGGCGGTCGTGGCGGCGATCTGGATCCCCGCCGCGGTCGTCCTCGTCCGCGCGTACCGCTCCGGAGCCCGCCCCGGGGACCTGCTGCGCGAGCACGGCCGCATGCTCGCGGGCGTGCTGCTGGCGCCGCTCGGCTGGCTGTCGTACGTCCTGTACGTGGCGGTACGGAACGGAAGCCCGTTCGCCTATTTCGAGGTGCAGCGGCAGTGGGGAAACGGCGTCGACGGAGGGCGGGCCCTGGCGGGCTTCGTCTGGCAGAACCTGACGGCGAACGTCTTCGCCGGGCTGGGGCTGTGCGCGGCGCTGGCGCTCGTCGTCTGGCTGCTCTGGCTGGGGGTACGGCAGGGGCAGCCGCTGCCGCTGGTGGTCTACGCGACGGCGATGGTGGTGATCTCGCTCGTCGGCTCTGGCTACTTCGGCTCGCGCCCGCGCCTGATGATGCCGGCGTTCCCCTTGCTCCTGCCGCCGGCGCTGGCGCTGCTGCGCTTGCGCGCTTCGCGCGCTGCGCTGATCCTCGCCACGGCAGCCCTGGCCTCCGCCGCCTACGGCGCCTGGACCCTCCTGGGCTCCGGCCCACCATGAGGTGTGGTCATTCGTCCCTCCCCCAGCTAACGCTGGGAGGTGCCCCCAGGCGGGACGGGTGGGCACAACCAGCGTTAGCGGTTTGTCTCCGTGTGGACGAAGTCCACGAGGCGCGTCAGGGCGTCAGGGTCCGTCGAGGGCAAGACACCGTGCCCGAGGTTGAAGACATGCCCCGGCAAGCCGCGCGCAGCGTCCAGCACCTCGCGCGCCTTCCCCTCCACCGCCTCGCGCGGAGCGAACAGCACGGCGGGGTCGAGGTTGCCCTGAAGCGCCTTGCCGGGGCCCACCCGGCGCGCGGCCTCGTCCATGGGCACGCGCCAGTCGACTCCGACCACGTCCGCTCCCGCCTCGCCCATCAGTCCCAGCAGTTCACCCGTCCCGACCCCGAAGTGGATGCGCGGCACCCCGTATCCGGCGACCGCGTCGAAGACCTTGGCCGAGGCCGGCATGACGGAGCGGCGGTAGTCGGCCGGAGCGAGCGCGCCGACCCAGGAGTCGAACAGCTGCACCGCCGAGGCACCGGCCTCGATCTGGACCCGCAGGAAGGTCGCGGTGATGTCCGCGAGCCGGTCGAGCAGGTCGGCCCACAGCTGCGGCTCGCCGTACATGAGGGCCTTGGTGTGCTCGTGATTGCGCGACGGACCGCCCTCGACGAGATAGCTGGCGAGGGTGAAGGGGGCGCCCGCGAAGCCGATCAGGGGGGTGGCCCCGAGCTCGTCGACCAGCATGCCGACAGCCTCGGTCACGTACTTCACGTCGTCCGGCTCGAGCGTGCGCAGCCGTTCCAGATCGGCGCGGGTGCGAACGGGCTGCTCGACGACCGGCCCGACACCGGGTTTGATATCGAGGTCGATGCCGATGGCCTTGAGCGGTACGACGATGTCGCTGAAGTAGATCGCCGCGTCGACCTTGTGGCGGCGGACCGGCTGCAGCGTGATCTCGGTGACCAGGTCGGGCCGCATGCAGGAGTCGAGCATGGGGATGCCTTCGCGCACCTTCAGGTACTCGGGCAGCGAGCGCCCGGCCTGCCGCATGAACCACACCGGGGTGAACGGCACCGGCTCGCGGCGGCACGCCTTGAGGAAGGCCGACTCGGCGACTGCTGTGCTGGTCTGCTGCTGGCCCGTCGGGCGGTCGTTGGCGGTCACGCCCAGAATCTTCGCATGCGGTGAGCTCCCGGGTGTCCCTACCCGGCGCGGGCCCGGGTTCCGCCTAGTCTTCCGGGCATGGCTGGGGCTCAGGAACGACTTTCGGACGGCGCTGCGGGCTCGGACGGTACGGAGGGCAGCAGCGCGCCGCTCCCCTTCCGTCAGGCGGTCGAAGCGCTGCGCTCCGCGCGGCTGCGCCCGGAGATGGAGATCGAACCGGCCCGGGCGCCGCAGCGGCTCGCCCCCTTCGCCTACGCCCTGGAGGCAGTGGTCGTCCAGGAGGAACAGGATCTCGCGGACGGGCGGCTCGTCCTGCTGCACGACCCAGCAGGGCACGACGCCTGGAAGGGCACGTTCCGTCTGGTGACGCTGGTACGGGCCGAGACGGAGCCGGAGATGGCGGCCGACCCGCTGCTGCCGGAGGTGTGCTGGTCGTGGCTGATCGGCGCGCTCGAGGCGCGCGGCGCGGCGTACCGGGAGCCGAGTGGAACCGTGACGCTGGCCGGGTCGCACTACTTCGGCAGCCTCGCGAACCGGGCGCCGGCGACGCAGAACGAGATCCGGGCGTCGTGGACCCCGCTCCCGGGGCCGGACGGCGTACCCGACACCGCGGCCCATCTCGCGGCCTGGTGCGAATTGTTGTGTCAGATCGGGGGTCTGCCGCCGGTCGGCAGCGATCCGGCCGTGTTCTCGCTGCCGCGGCGCCGCGGCCCGCGGCCCCGCTGAGTCGCGCCCCCCGCAGCCACCGGTGGACAGGGGTCCCGGCCTCCGCCAGGGGGTGGCCCCCGTGGGCGGGGGGACGCCGTCACGACCGAACGCCTTCGGTCATTCCGTGATCGATCGTGCGTCTGAATTGCCCGAAATGTTACTCACCAAATCGTGATCATTTACTAAAGCCGCCCGGGTTTGCTGCCGAAGGACTCTGTGACCCTTCCCGCATGGATCGCCCGACACCCCGAGGTGTCCCGCCACTTCCCCAGGAGGCCTGGTGTCCGTTCTCCTCGAGCAGCCCGCAAGCCTGGTCGCCTACCGCCCGAACAAGCCGACGGCCATGGTCGTCGTCGCCGACCCCCGCGTTCGCTCCACCGTCACCCGCCACCTGTGGGCCCTCGGTGTGCGGGACGTCATCGAGGCGTCGTCGATCGCGGAGGCCCGCCCCCGGGTCGGCAACCCTCGCGACATCTGTGTCGCCGACGTCCATCTCCCCGACGGCTCCGGGCTCACCCTGCTGTCAGAGACCCGCGCCGCCGGCTGGCCCAACGGCCTGGCGCTCTCCGCCGCGGACGACATCGGCGCCGTCCGGAACGCACTGGCCGGCGGCGTCAAGGGGTATGTCGTCACCGGCACCCGCACCAATCTGGGCATCCCGGGACGCCCGGGCGCGGCACCGGTCGGGGCGGCCGCGGCCCGTATGCAGCGCCGTCCACCCGGCGCTCCCGGGCACCCCGGGGGCTACCGCGAACTGTCCGGACGCGAGGTCGAGGTCCTGCGGCTGGTTGCGGAGGGCCAGTCCAACAAGGCCATCGGCGTCTCGATGGGACTGTCCGCGCTGACCGTCAAGAGCCACCTCGCCCGGATCGCCCGCAAGCTCGGTACCGGCGACCGGGCTGGAATGGTGGCGGTCGCGCTCCGGACCGGCATCATCCACTGACGCCACGGAACGCGCGCGCCCGCCGACGGAACGTTACGTCGGCGGGCGTCTTTGTTCCACAGATACCCTTGACTGGTGACCGACGCCCAAGAGACCGCAGCAGACCGCACACTGCGCATCCCCCGGGAGACCGGAACACCAGCTGTCGCCACCGGCGACCCGGACCTCCAGTCGGCGGCGGTCCCCCTGCTGGAACCGCGCGAGGGCATCCCGCCGGTGACCGCGACTTCCCGAGCCCTGGCCGACGTGGTCACGGCCTTCGCCGCCGGCACCGGCCCGGTCGCCGTCGACGCCGAGCGCGCCTCCGGCTACCGCTACGGTCAGCGCGCGTATCTGGTGCAGCTCCGCCGAGAGGGCGTGGGCAGCGCCCTCATCGACCCGATCGGATGCCCCGATCTGTCCGCGCTGGGCTCCGCGATCGCCGACGCCGAGTGGGTGCTGCACGCCGCCACCCAGGACCTGCCCTGTCTGCGCGACATAGGCATGACGCCGACCCGGCTGTTCGACACCGAGCTGGCCGGACGGCTGGCCGGATTCGCCCGGGTCGGACTGGGGGCGATCGTCGAGAACGTGCTCGGCTACGCCCTGGAGAAGGGCCACTCCGCCGTCGACTGGTCCACCCGCCCGCTGCCCGAACCCTGGCTGCGGTACGCCGCTCTGGACGTCGAACTGCTCATCGATCTGCGCAGCGCGCTGGAGGAGGAGCTGGACCGGCAGGGCAAGCTGGACTGGGCCCACGAGGAGTTCGCGGCCATCGCGGCCGCGCCCCCGGCCCCGCCCCGCAAGGACCCCTGGCGCCGTACGTCCGGCATGCACAAGGTGCGGCGGCGCCGGCAGATGGCCGCCGTACGGGAGTTGTGGAACGTACGGGACCGAATCGCGCAGCGACGGGACATCTCGCCCGGCAAGGTGCTGGGCGACGGGGCCATCGTCGAGGCGGCCCTCGCCCTGCCGGCGAACGCGCAGGAGCTCGCCGCGCTGCCCGGTTTCGGTCATCGCACCGGCCGCAAGCAGCTCGAGCAGTGGCAGGCCGCAATCGACCGCGCCCGCGCCCTCCCCGAGGCGGAGCTTCCGCAACCGAGCCAGCCCGTACCCGGACCTCCGCCGCCACGCGCCTGGGCGGACAAGGACCCGGCGGCGGCCTCCCGGCTCTCAGCAGCCCGAGCAGCCGTCTCGGCACTCGCCGACAGCCTGAACCTGCCGCAGGAGAACCTGATCACGCCGGACACGGTGCGCCGCCTGTGCTGGGAGCCGCCCGCCGAGCCGACGGTGGAGGCGGTCGCCGCCTTCCTCGCCGCCCACGGCGCCCGCCAGTGGCAGATCGACCAGACCGCCCCCCTCCTCACGGGATCCATCTCCATCACGGCGGCATGATCGCACGCTCGCCGCGAAGGCGCTGCTCCGCCCGTCGGCACGGCCCGCCGCGCCTCGGGCTACTGTGATCTGCACCGCTCCGGGCGGCAGGACTGGGCAGCTTGGTTACCCGCAAGTAGCATGAGGCGGAGAGCCGCCGCAGGCAGCCCCGCCTCACAGCCGTCGCCGCACCCGCACCGGAGCGGCCTCCGCGGCGAGCGGCCGCAGTGCCCGTTCCCCATAGGAGGAGAGCCAACGTGCCTCGTACCGCAAGGGACGTCGTTTTCGTCGACGGCGTCCGCACCCCGTTCGGCAAGGCGGGCCCGAAGGGCATCTACCACGAGACTCGGGCCGACGACCTGGTCGTCAAGTGCATCCGGGAGCTCCTGCGCCGCAACCCGGGCCTTCCGCCGGAGCGCATCGACGAGGTCGCCCTCGCCGCCACCACGCAGATCGGCGACCAGGGCCTGACCCTCGGCCGCACCGCCGGCATCCTGGCCGGCCTCCCTCAGTCGGTTCCCGGCTACTCGATCGACCGGATGTGTGCCGGTGCGATGACGGCCGTGACGACCACCGCGGGCTCCATCGCTTTCGGTGCGTACGACCTCGTCGTCGCCGGCGGTGTCGAGCACATGGGCCGCCACCCGATGGGCGAGGGCGTGGACCCGAACCCGCGGTTCGTATCCGAGAAGCTGGTCGACCAGTCCGCCCTGTTCATGGGCATGACGGCGGAGAACCTCCACGACCGCTTCCCGCACCTCACCAAGGAGCGCGCCGACGAGTACGCCGTGCGCAGCCAGGAGAAGGCCGCCAAGGCGTACGCCGACGGCAAGATCCAGGCCGACCTGGTGCCGATCTCCGTGCGTCGCACGAACGCGGAGGCGGGCGAGACGGGTTGGGGCCTCGCGACGACCGACGAGCCCATGCGTCCCGGGACCACGCTGGAGAACCTGTCCGGCCTCAAGACTCCATTCCGTGCCCACGGGCGGGTCACGCCGGGCAACGCGGCCGGTCTGAACGACGGCGCGACCGCCTCGATCGTCGCCGCCGAAGACGTGGCCCGGGAACTCGGCCTGCCGGTCAAGATGCGCCTGGTCGCGTACGCCTTCGCAGGCGTCGAGCCCGAGGTCATGGGCATCGGCCCGGTCCCGTCGACCGAGAAGGCCCTCGCCCAGGCCGGTCTGTCGATCGACGACATCGGTCTGTTCGAGATCAACGAGGCCTTCGCCGTTCAGGTGCTGGCCCTGCTCGACCACTACGGCATCGCCGACGACGACCCGCGCGTCAACCAGTACGGCGGCGCCATCGCCTTCGGCCACCCGCTCGCGTCCTCCGGCGTCCGGCTGATGACGCAGCTGGCGCGGCAGTTCGAGGAGCAGCCGCACGTCCGCTACGGCCTGACCACCATGTGCGTCGGCTTCGGCATGGGCGGCACCGTTATCTGGGAGAACCCGCACTTCGAGGGGACCAAGTGACTACCACCGCAGAGCTTCTCAAGGGAGCCGCCGAGCTCTTCCCCGACGAGGTCGTGACCCAGGCGCACGTACGCCACCTCGACCTCCCCAAGGGTGCCGGCCGCTTCGCACTCATCACGCTGGACAACGGCCTGGACCACACCAAGCCGACCACCTTCGGCCCGCAGTCGCTGGCGAACCTGAACACCGCGCTCGACCAGGTCGAGGCCGAAGCGACGAACGGCGAGATCGTCGGCGCCGGCATCACCGGCAAGCCGTTCATCTTCGCGGTCGGCGCCGACCTCAAGGGTGTCGAGCTGCTGAAGCGCCACGAGGACGCGCTGGCCATCGGCAAGGGCGGCCACGACGTCTTCAAGCGGCTGTCCGCGCTGGCCGTGCCCACCTTCGCGTTCTACAACGGCGCCGCGATGGGCGGTGGCGTGGAGGTCGGTCTGCACTGCACCTACCGCACCGTCTCGGCCGCGCTCCCCGCCTTCTCCCTCCCCGAGGTCTTCCTCGGGCTGGTGCCCGGCTGGGGCGGCTGCGCCATCCTGCCGAACCTCATCGGTGCCGACCGTGCGGTCAGCGTCATCATCGAGAACTCGCTCAACCAGAACAAACAGCTCAAGGGGAAGCAGGTCTTCGAACTCGGGATCGCCGACGCGATCTTCGAGGGCGCCGACTTCCTGGAGCAGTCGCTGATCTGGACGGCGTCGGTGCTGACGGGCGAGACCGAGGTCGTACGGGCCGAGATCGACCGCGGCGAGGCCTGGGACCAGGCCGTGGAACGCGGCAGGTTCATCGCCGACAGCAAGGTGCACGGCGCCGCCCCGGCCGCGTACCGGGCGCTTGACATCATCGCCGCCGCCAAGAACGGCGATCTGCGTCAGGGCTTTGACGCCGAGGACCAGGCGCTGGCCGACCTGATCATGGGCGGCGAACTGCGCAGCGGCATCTACGCCTTCAACCTGGTGCAGAAGCGCGGCAAGCGCCCGGCCGGTGCCCCGGACAAGAGCCTGGCCCGCCCGGTCACCAAGGTCGGCGTCGTCGGCGCGGGCCTGATGGCCTCGCAGCTGGCGCTGCTGTTCGTCCGACGCCTCGAGGTGCCGGTCGTGCTGACCGACATCGACCAGGAGCGGGTGGACAAGGGCGTGGGCTACGTCCACGGCGAGATCGACAAGCTCCTCCTCAAGGGCCGGGTCAACCAGGACAAGGCCAACCGTCTCAAGGCGCTGGTGACGGGCTCCCTCGACAAGGCCGCCGCCTTCGGCGACGCCGACTTCGTCATCGAGGCCGTCTTCGAGGAGATGGGCGTCAAGCAGAAGGTGTTCGCCGAGGTCGAGGCGGTCGTGCCGGAGCACGCCATCCTGGCCACGAACACCTCCTCGCTGTCGGTTTCGGAGATGGCGTCGAAGCTGAAGCACCCCGAGCGGGTCGTCGGCTTCCACTTCTTCAACCCGGTCGCCGTACTGCCGCTGCTGGAGATCGTCCGCGGTGAGAAGACCGACGACGCCTCGCTGGCCACGGCGTTCGCGGTCGCCAAGACGCTGAAGAAGACCGCGGTGCTGGTGAAGGACGCTCCGGCGTTCGTCGTCAACCGCGTGCTGACGCGCTTCCTGGGTGAGGTCCTGGCGTCGATCGACGAGGGCACCCCGGTCGAGGTCGCCGACCGTGCCCTGGCCCCGCTGGGCCTGCCGATGTCGCCGATCGTGCTGCTGGAGCTGGTCGGCCCGGCGGTCGCCCACCACGTGGCGGGCACCCTCAACGCCGCCTTCCCGGACCGCTTCGGCGTCTCCGAGAACCTTGGCCGGATCGTCGAGGCGGGCAAGCGCGCCCTCTACGTCCACGACTCCGGCAAGCCGGAGCTCGACCCCGAGGTCGCCGCGCTCTTCCAGGTCGGGGACACCGTCCTGACGGAGGAGCAGGTCCGCGACCGTGCGCTGGACGCGATCGCGCAGGAAGTCCAACTGATGCTGGACGAGGGCGTCGTCGCGGAGGCCCAGGACATCGACCTGTGCCTGATCACGGGTGCCGGCTGGCCCTTCCACCTGGGCGGCATCACGCCGTACCTGGACCGCGAGGGCGTCTCGGAACGGGTGAACGGCAAGAGGTTCCTGACCCCGGGCGTCGCCAGCGTCCCGGTGTAGTCCCCAGGCCTTCCGGGTCGGCGCCCGCCTGCGATCACCGCAGGCGGGCGCCGTCGCGTTTTCTGCGAAGAGTCCTTCCCGGCGCGTGCTACACGTTCGGAGGATGCATCCGGCTGTGCGACCGGCTGTAGAGGAAGTAGATGATGAACCCGGCGATCATCCATCCGCCGAACCGCACCCAGGTCTCGGCAGGCAACTGGAGCATGAGCCACGTCGAGGCGGCCACCGAAGCGATCGGCAGCCATGGCACCCACGGCGTACGGAAGCCACGGGGCAGATCAGGGCGGGTTCGGCGCAGGACGATCACGGCGATGGCGACGAGGACGAACGCGAAGAGCGTGCCGATGTTCACCAGTGTCGCCAGCTCGGTGATGCTGGTGAAACCCGCGATGATGGCGATGATCACGCCGAGCAGGATCGTCGAACGGTACGGCGTGGCGTAGAGCGGGTGCGTCCTCGAGAAGAACCTGGGGAGGAGCCCGTCGCGGCTCATCGCGAAGAACACCCGGGTCTGCCCGAGAAGCAGGATCATGCACACCGTGGTGAGGCCGACTGCGGCGCCGAAGCTGATGGCGCCCGCATACCAGGGGTGACCGGTCTCCTTGAAGGCGTCGGCGAGCGGGGCGTCGATGCTCAGCTGCCGGTAGTTCTGCATGCCGGTGACGACGATCGACACGGCGACGTAGAGCACGGTGCAGATGAAGAGCGAGCCGAGGATGCCGCGCGGCATGTCGCGCTGCGGATTCCTGGTCTCCTCGGCAGTCGTCGCGACGATGTCGAAGCCGATGAAGGCGAAGAAGACCACGGCGGCAGCGGTGAAGATGCCCTGGACGCCGAAGGTCGTGGGCTCGTAGCCGAACATGTGCTGAATGAGCGGCGCATTCAGACCGGAGCCCCCGACCGTCCCCTCCGCCTCCGGGATGAAGGGGTCCCAATTGTCGACGCGGATGAAGAAGGCCCCCGCGCTGATGACGATCAGCACCACGGTCACCTTGATCGCGACCACGAGTGCGGTGAGGCGGGCAGACAGCTTCACGCCGATGGTCAGGACGACCGTCAGCAGAAGCACCAGCAGGAAGGCGAGGAGGTCGAAGCCGAACCCCGGTGCCGCGTCAGGCCCCTCGAGCGCGTTCGGGAGATGCCATCCGGCATTGTCCATCAGTGAACGCACATATCCGGACCAGCCGACGGCAACGACGGCGGTGCCGAGTGCGAACTCGAGGATCAGGTCCCAGCCGATGATCCAGGCAGTCAGCTCGCCGAGCGTGGCATACGAGAAGGTGTACGCGGACCCGGCCACCGGCACCGTCGAGGCGAACTCGGCGTAGCAGATGGCCGCCAGACCGCACACCACAGCGGCAGCGACGAAGGCGAGGGCCGTCGCGGGGCCCGCCGTGTTCTTGGCGACTGCCCCGGTCAGGACGAAGATGCCGGTGCCGATGATGGCACCGACACCGAAGACCGTGAGGTCGAGCGCAGACAGTGTTCTGCGCAGCCCGTGTTCCGGCTCCTCCGTGTCGAGAATGGACTGCTCGATCGTCTTGGTCCGGAAGAGGCCTCCGGCGCTGCGCTTCGGTTCGGTCGTGGCCACCGCTGCACCTCCATGCTCGCCTGTCCGGCATCGTTCCTGGTACCCGAACGAGCGGGCGCCAGGCGGTGACGCCGCCGCGGGGCCGGATTCACGCGATGGGGTGAGGCGGAGAGAAAATGCGGTGGGCCGGTCGGCGTACCCGTACGGGTTTCCGACCGGCCCCAGTGCGGCAGATGGCGTCAGTCGCGCGCGGCCTCGGCCGGTTCGTCCTCCGCCGGCTCGTCCTCGTACCTGCCGTCCAGTGTGGCGACCAGCCCGGTGACCTGACGGGCGATGTCCGGAGCGGTCAGGCCGATTTCCGCCAGGACCTCCTTACGGGAGGCGTGGTCGAGAAAGCGCGGCGGGATGCCGAAGTCGCGCAGCGGCAGGTCCACGCCCGCGTCGCGCAGTGCCTGGGAGACGGCCGTGCCGACGCCGCCGGCCCGGCTGTTGTCCTCGACGGTGACGACGACCCGGTGCTTTTCGGCCAGCGCGGGGAGCTGCTCGTCGACGGGCTTGACCCAGCGGGGGTCCACCACCGTGGTGGAGATGCCCTGTTTGTCGAGCAGATCGGCGATCTCCAGACACATCGGGGCGAGCGCCCCGACCGAGACCAGGAGCACATCGGGGGCGGCCGTCTCCTCGGCGGGCTTGCGCAGGACGTCCATGCCCCCGATCCGGTCCACGGCCGCGACCGCCGGGCCGACCGCGCCCTTGGAGTAGCGCACGACGGTCGGGGCGTCGTCGACGTCGACGGCCTCGCGCAACTGGGCGCGCAGCTGGTCGGCGTCGCGCGGCGCGGCGATCCGCAGGCCGGGCACGACCTGGAGGATGGACATGTCCCACATGCCGTTGTGCGAGGCGCCGTCGGTGCCGGTGACCCCGGCGCGGTCCAGGACGAAGG